>CAXTTX010000043.1:7837-18704 GCA_964247045.1 uncultured Verrucomicrobiales bacterium
AATACCGGTCCGCGCTGGTTGAATATCGTCGCCGGCGGCCGGAAACCTGCCGGTGAGGAGATCCATCATCCCATCATCCACGTGCGCGATCCAGGCTGGCTGCTTTTCTATCAGGGCTACGGCCTCGTCGCGGAATGGCGCGGCCGCGAGTTCCACGGCCCGCGCATGGATGTCTTCCAGTCCCGCCTCCTCAGCGAGCGTTTTGCCAGGCACCGGCAGGGGCTTGTCGAGGAACTCGTCGCCGGTTGCCTGCCGTGCACCCTCGCCGTCGAGTCCTATGCCGAGCTTTCCCGCCTCATCTCGCTCCAGTTCGTGAAGCGCGTCGTCACCCTTGTCCGCACCAGCGGCCACGGTGGCACCCTCATCTTCCTGCCGGATGATGAGGAAGGCATGGAAGTCGCCAACAATTGGATCGATTGCAAATACTCCGCCGTCCCCGGTGACTCCGGCCTCCGCTTCCGCAGGCTCCTCCAGTCCATCATCCGCCGCGTCGGCGAACTCTGCGGCCCGGATTCCTCGGTCGAAGATGCCTGGGACGTCTTCCGCAACAGCACCGACCACGAACTGGACCGCCTCGAGGAAGCCTTCTTCGAACTCGCCCGCCTCTTCTCCGACCTCATGCAGGTCGATGGCGCGCTCATCCTCGACAAGCGCGTCAGCCTCATCGGCTTCGGCGGCGAAATCCGGGTCGATCGCAACGTCCTCCAGGTCGGCCAGGCCCACGACCTCGAGGGCCACCACATCACCTCGTGGAATGTACAGAACGACGGCACCCGCCACCGTTCCGTCTATCGCCTCTGCTCCGTCGAGCCCGAGGCCATCGGCGTCGTGATCTCTCAGGACAGCCACGTCCGCCTCATCGCCAACGTCAACGACTCCGTCGTCTTCTGGTCGCATTCGATGATCTGAAGAAGTTTGCCAGTTTGCAGTGTTCAGTTTTCAAGCTAAAAAGCCGCCGGGAGCAAGCGCCCTGACGGAGGGGGGACACTCTTGTCCCCCGTGACGATTCGTGGAAATGTGAATGGCGTGAACAATCCTCCCAAAGCCTGCGGGGCGGTGCGCCCTCTTCCCTGAAAACTAAACACTGCAAACTAACAAACTTCTTCATGCCTCCGGACTTCCTCCAGCTCCCCACCCACTACACCATCGAGCCGGAGCTCCGGGAACAACTCGGCTCCCGCCCCGGCCACCAGCGATGCGTCGAGGGCGACCAGGAACTCCTCCTCATCGTCCACGAGGTCCCCAAGCCCGGCACCCCGGAAAAAGTCCTCGTCTTCTGGCGCCGCCACAATGGCAGTTGGGCCCAGCCCGCCGGCCCCGGCCTCAATGAACTGGAGGACCTCCTCGGCCGCTACCTGGATGTCATCGACACCCAGCAGGAAATCGTCACCCGCGCCGGCTCGGCGGCGGAGGTCTTCGGTGTCATCCGCCATGCCGCCCCGCTCGCGCGTTCCCTCTCGGAACTCACCAAGGCCCTCGAACAAGCCCTCTCCTTCGATCTCGACGACCTCTCAATCCGCAACTGCCGCGACCGCATCCGCGAGATCGGCCGCTCCGCCGACCTCCTCCACGCCGACGCCCGCGCCACCCTCGATTTCCTCCGCACCGAGCAAGGCGAAAAGCTCGCCGCTTCCGTCGACCGCATCGGCCGGACGGTCAACCGCCTCGCTGTGCTCGTCATAATCTTCCTCCCCTTGGCTGCGCTCGGCTCCTTCCTCAGTATGAGCCCCGGCATTCCCTGGCTCATCGGCATCGCTTTATGGGTGATTCTTCTGGCAGGTGGCGCTGTCGCTTGGATCGTGCTCGTGAAAAAGCGTCCCTTGTGAAGGCATGGATCCAGTTGCGACCTGCCTTGCAGGGTTCGTAGTCCCGCCTTCAGGCGGATTCTATCAACTGTAGCGGCGGTCTATGACCGCCGGGGTGTGTACATCCCTTTTGTCCTATCGATATTCTTCGACAGTTGTCTTCTTTATTTCGGTCCTCTGTCAGGACCGGATTGAGAGATGTCAGAATAGAATCGTCAACGCGAAGCGCTTTCTCGTATCTGTTTGCACATGAAAAAAATATCATCCTCACAGTCGCGGCAGAAAGCTTTAGCGGATGAGACCTTCAAAATTTTTCAAGATCCCCGTGCCGAAGAAATTCTTTTGAATGGCTGGCTGACCGATCCTGGTTTATTGGTCCCTTCCGTCGATTTTATTGTCTTTCTCTCGTGGCAGATATTTGAAAGTCCAAATTTTATCTCCAAAGTCTATGGGCTTTCTTATGAGGATGGGGTGAAGCTTTTGGTTGATGAAGTCCGCCCTCAGAAGAAAACCAAAATCTCAAAAACGATAGCACGTATTTGGGGAGAGATGGAGAGTCAGCGTCTCCACACAATTGAGAAAAAAGGAGGAGAACGGGTGTATGAATGGCACTGGATTCTGAGAAAGTTTCATTTTCTTGATAGGGATTCTCCCGTGGAAGTGCAGATTTCGATGAGGGCGATTTGCAGCCGACTTTTGGAGGCTCTCTCCTTGCGGGCTATATTTAAGCAGGATGTTGATGCTATCCGAGCGTCGGCCGTTTCGTTGGAAAAAATCAAACTTGGGCAACCTTTTTACCCCCAGCCTTTTACCAACATCGCTAGCGAGATTTTGTATTGGCAAGTTTTTGTTAGGGATGAGCTCGGCAACGATATTAACAAAGCAACCATGGTATCGTTTGTTAGCGAGCTGCATCCCTCTTTGGCAAATTCGACTCCCGAGACATGGGCCAAGGCTTGGAAAACGGTGGGTTGGCCAGAGGCTTTTGATCGCAAAGGAAAAAGGCGCTCAGAAGAGGCTAAACGACTAGCAAAATCATTGAAGGCCAATGATTTGTAATTGCTCGGAAAAATTGAAGAAAAGCCGAGTACTAACCTTATTCGAGTGATGACCGAATGTCTAAATTTGCGAGGCCGAACTATTTTGTGGCGCATGGAAACTACTACAAGGCAGCCCAAACGCAGGAAAAATCGTCTCTCCAACACGCTTCCTCAGAAACCTACCATCCGTAAAGACGGTATTGATGAACGGTACGAAAGTTCAGAGGCAAAGAATACATCACGGCTATCGTCTGAGTGTCTCGGGAAGCGGAATAAAAAGTTGCTTGTCTGGTTCTTCCGCCGACGCAAAGCCTTGGTTCCGATTGTTGTGATCCCTCTTTTCAGCGCCGGATTTCGTGCGATGTGGGATTGGCTTTTTGGGCACCTCGGATGAGTCGGGGTTAGCACATCCAAGAGTTTTCCTGTCCACATTTACCCCAAAGACCCCACCCCCACCCCCGGATCCGAATCCTTCTCATAATCCACCCCCGCCAACCCGAACCCGAACAACCTCAAAAAGCTCTTCTGGTACCCCTCGAAATCCCCCAGCTCCCCCAAATTCTCCGTGTTCACCAAATCCCATCGCTCCCCCACCAGCGTCTGCACGGCGGGAGCCATTTCCCAATCATCCACGCGGATGCGCCCTGCCTCGTCCGGCTGCGGATTCCCGCTGTACATCCTGTCCCGCAGCAGACGGTCCATCTGCTCGATCGTATCCTCGTGCGTGCCATCTGCTTTCATCACCTTGTAGAGCAGCGAAATATACAGCGGCACCACCGGGATCGCCGAGCTCGCCTGCGTCACCAGCGCCTTGTTCACCGACACCCAGGCCTTGCCGTTCAACGGGGCCAGCTTCTTGTCCAACTCGCGCTGCACCCGTTCCAGATCTTCCTTCGCCTTGCCGATCGTGCCCTTCTTGTAAATCGGCCACGTCACTTCCGGTCCGATGTAGGAATACGCCACCGTTTGCACGCCTTCCTCCAGAACACCGGCTTCTAACAAAGCATCCATCCACAGCTCCCAATCCTGCCCGCCCATGACCGCCACCGTCTGCGCGATGTCATCGCCCTCGGCGGGCTCGATGGTGATCTCGTTCACCACGCCGCTCGTCGTGTTCAGGTTCTTGTTCGTGTAACTCTCGCCCACCGGCTTCAGCACCGACTTATAGACATCGCCCGTCTTCGGGTCCGTGCGGCGCGGGGACGCCAGGCTGTAAACCACCAGGTCCACCTTGCCCAGGTCCGCCTTGATCGCCTCGATCACCTGCGCCTTCACCGGATCCGAGAACGCGTCGCCATTGAACGAGCGCGCGTAAAGCCCCGCCGCCTTCGCTTCCTTTTCAAAAGCCGCGCTGTTATACCAGCCCGCCGTCCCGCACTTGTCCGGCTCGCCGGGCTTCTCGAAAAACACCCCGATCGTCGCCGCTCCGGAGCCAAACGCCGCCGCGATCCGCGAGGACAGCCCGTAGCCAGTGGACGATCCGATCACCAGCACCTTCTTCGGCCCGTTCGCCACCGGCCCCCGGCCCTTCACCACCGCAATTTGCTCGGCCACGTGCTTGGCACAGCCATCGGGATGAGCCGTCGTGCAGATGAATCCACGGATTTTCGGTGCGATGATCATAGGCCGCAAGGCTAGCCGGGGGGGGAGGGGGGGCAACTGTTTTCTCCGTCCCCGCGAACCGTTCCGCCCGCCCCCATTTGAAGGTTGCAAGCGATCCCCTCTGGCCGGATACTCCGCGCCGATGGCGGATTGGTTCTACGGGGAAAACGGTCAACATTCCGGACCCGTGCCGGATGAAGAAATCCATGCCATGGTTGCCTCCGGCCGCCTCGGCCCGGCCTCCCTGTTATGGCGGGAGGGCTTGCCCGGATGGACCGCCTTGGGCTACCTCCAGCAGACCGGTGCCCTGGGCGGAGCGGTGTCTCCCTACATGGCTCCCGGGGCTCCTGGCTACGCACCCTATGCCCACTACGGCCCGCAGGTTTCCGGTCTCGCCATCGCCAGCCTCGTCTGCGGTGTCATCGGCCTGCTGACCTGCATGTTCCTTCCCGGCATCCCCGCGGTCATCTGCGGCCACATGGCCCTCAGCCGCATCGCCGCCGCGCCCTTCCAGCTAACCGGCCGCGCCCTCGCCATCTGGGGCTTGCTCTGCGGCTACCTGTGCATTCTCGTCATGGCCGCGTTCCTCGTCGCCATGATTTTCGCCGTGGCCTCTTCCCGTTAACCTGTTATCCATTATTCCCATGCAGTGGTACTATTCCAAAAGCGGCTCCCAGCTCGGCCCCATCGAACAGGAGGAACTCCGTGCCAAAATCGCCAGCGGCGAGGTCCAGCCTTCCGACCTCGTCTGGCGCGAGGGCCTCGCCGATTGGCAACCCTCCTCCCGCGTCGCCGAGTTGCAATCCTCCGCCGTCGCCCCGCCTCCGGTCGGCACCAGCCCGGCCGGCCCCGTGGTTCCCACCCCGTATGCCCCGCCCGTCTCGCAGGGCCCCTCACCCTATCCACAGGCCATCGCGCCGATCCCGACCTATCTCTGGCAGTCCATCGTCGTCACCCTGCTCTGCTGCCTTCCCTTCGGCGTCGTTGCCATCGTCTTCGCCGCCAAGGTCGATTCCCTGAAAAATGCCGGTGACATTCCCGGTGCCATGGCCGCGTCAAAAAACGCGAAAACCTGGTGCCTCGTTGGCGGGGGTGTCGGCCTCGTCCTCGGTGTCATCTGGCTCATCCTTTCGATCGCTGCCTTCGCTGCCGCGCCCCATTCACAGATGTGATGCCCGTTTTCTGTTAGCTATTTCCTCATCACCCGTTCGTTCTCCGGTCCCATGCAGTGGTATTACTCGAAACACGGCACCCAGCTGGGGCCGGTCGATATCTCCGATCTCCGCAACAAGATCGCCATTGGCGAGGTCGCCCCGACCGATCTCGTCTGGCGGGACGGCATGCCCGATTGGGTGCCATCCTCCCGGGTTCCGGAACTCCAGCCCGCCGCTGCCGGCCCCCCGCCTGTCGTTGGTGGGAATCTCAATACTCCCTATGCCCCTCCGCAGGCCCAGCCCTATCAGTCTGTTCCCTACTCCAACATCCCGACCAACCTCTGGCAATCGATCGTCGTCACCCTCCTGTGCTGCCTTCCTTTTGGCGTGGTTGCCATCGTCTACGCGGCGAAGGTGGACTCCCTGGCGCGGTCCGGCAACATCCCGGGAGCCATGGCAGCCGCGGCCAATTCCAGAAAGTGGTGCAATATCTCCGTGATCGCCTGGTTCGCCGTCATGTTGATTGGCTTCCTGGCGGGTGAACGGGGACATCGATGATGCCAGACCAGCCTTGGCAACGGGCATCGCTGGTGGCCGCCGCCGCCCTCGTGCTTGCCCTCGCCGCCTGGCAACTCAGCCTCCACGGACCCTCGGGCCTCCCCTGGATGCCCGGTTGCCTGTTTCACAGCGCCACCGGCCTCCACTGCCCCGGCTGCGGCATGACCCGTGCCACCCACGCCCTTCTCCACGGCCACATCGGGCAAGCCTTCCGCTTCAATCCCGTCGGCATCATCCTTCTGCCTATCGCCCTCGTCGGCCTCGGCATTGAGCTGGCGGGGTGGGTGAGGGGACGCCCGCTGCCTTTCCGCCTCAATCCCGGTGCCACCGGCGCATGGACCATCGCGGGCGTTGTCATCGCCTTCTGGATCCTCCGCAATCTCCCCTGGTGGCCCTTCACCCTCCTCGCTCCCAACGGTTAAGCGGAAATTTCCTGCAAATTGTGCAGGCTCTGCCAGCGGAAAGTCTCAAAACCGGCCACGAGCAGGAGGGCTGGCCTTGCGGCGGCCCCCCCGGTGGCGTTATTTCGCCCCATGCCTTTGCTTTTGGGAGTCAACATCGACCACATCGCCACCGTGCGCCAGGCGCGCTACGCCCTCACGCCGGATTCCTTCAACGCCGAGCCTTCTCCCGTCGTGGCCGGGCAGGACGCCTTGGCCGGCGGTGCCGACTCCCTCACCATCCACGTCCGTGGCGATCGCCGCCATATGCAGGATGCGGATGCCCACAAGATCCGCGCGGAAATCCCGCTGCCCCTCAACCTGGAAATGGCTGTCACCGAGGAAATGGTCGGCCTTGCCCTCAAGCTGAAGCCCGAGTTCGTCTGCCTCGTCCCGGAAAACCGTATGGAAATCACGACCGAGGGCGGCCTCAATGTCCTCGCCAGCTTTGACAAAACCCGCATGGTCATCGCCCGCCTCCAGGACGCCGGCATCCGCGTCAGCGTTTTCATCGACCCCGATCTCAAGCAAGTCGAGGCCGCGGGTGAGGCCTGTTCCGACATGATCGAGCTCCACACCGGTGCCTTCGCCAACGCCACCGGCAATGCCGCCCTGGCCGAACTCGAACGCCTCGCCGTCGCCGCGAAGGAAGGCAAGGCCAGCATGCAGGTCAATGCCGGCCACGGCATCAACTACACCAACATCGCCCAAATCCTCACCATCCCCCACCTCGCGGAGCTCAACATCGGCCACAGCATCATCGCCCGTTCCACCCGCGTCGGCCTCACCGCCGCCGTGAAGGAGATGAAGGACCTCATGGCCGCCTACTCCGCCTGACTAACGCACAAGCGCGTATCATTCTTGGAAGTCTCTTCTTCCGTGTATTCCGTACTTTCCGGGGTTTAATAAATCGTCATCTCTACTTCATCTCATGCGTATTTTCGGCATCGGCATTGACGTGGTGGAAGTGGATCGGATCGAGTTCGCCATCGAGCGCCATGGTGAACCCTTCCTCCTGAAACTCTTCACCGAGTCAGAGCGCCGCTACTGCGCGGAACAAAAACGCCCCGCCCTCCACTACGCCGCCCGCTTCGCCGCGAAGGAGGCCGTTTCCAAGGCCCTCGGCACCGGCATCGGCGGCCAGGCCGGCTGGCTCGACTTGGAAATCAGCCGCGACGCCTTGGGAGCCCCCAAGCTCACCCTCTCCGGCGCCGCCGCCGAATTCGCCGCCCTGAACGAAATCACCGGCATCCAGATCAGCCTCACCCACGCCCGCGAATACGCTGCCGCGAACGCCATCGCGATTGTTGGATAAGTTGAGAGTTTTGAGTTGAGAGTTGGGTGAAAGTTGAGAGTGGATGGCTGGGAGTTGGGAGTTGGAAATTTCGCATTTCGTGGCCTTTCGTGACTTTGGTGGTTTCTTGTTCCTCCGGACTCTGTCATCTTTACGACCATGAAAAGGCTCTGGAACGACAACAATGTTCCTGAACTCGCCGCGCTCCCTTTGCCGGAACGCAAAAGGATATGGCGGGAGGCTCGCGAGTCGGTGGTTGGAACCGCCGCCTTCCGCTGGAGCCTTCTGGTTGCTGGATTGTGCGCGGGAGCGGGATCCTTCATCGGCAATACCATTTACCGCGACGGAGTTTGGGGTGCCGCCATCGGGGGAGGAATCGGTGGCTATCTGATGAGCCGGATGCAGCACAAAATGGCTCTCCGGGCCATCAGGGAGAAATTGGGCAAGGAATGATAACCCTGGCCGAAACTCTTGTCTGGCTTCTCATTTCCGGTTTCTGGAATCTCTCCCCATGAACCGCCCGCGCCGCAACCGCCGCACGCCCGCAATCCGCTCGCTGGTCCGCGAAACCACCCTGTCGCCCGCGGATTTCATCCTGCCGGTGTTTTTCCATGAGGACGCGGAGGACACCCCCATCGCCTCCATGCCCGGCGTCACCCGCTGGTCGCTCGAAGGTCTTGTTAAAGAAGCTGGCGAAGCCCTCGCCCTCGGCATTCCCGCCGTCGTCCTCTTCCCGAAAATCGACGAATCCCTCAAGACCCCGCTCGCGGAAGAATCCTACAACGACGATGGCCTCGTCCCCCGCGCCATCCGCGCGCTCAAGGCCGCACATCCCACCCTCTGCGTCATCACGGATGTCGCGCTCGACCCCTACAACTCGGACGGCCACGACGGCATCGTCCAACGCGACGCCCGCGGCGAACTGGAAATCCTCAACGATGAAACCGTCGCCGTGCTCTGCCAGCAAGCCCTCTGCCACGCCCGCGCCGGGGCCGACATCGTCGCCCCATCCGACATGATGGACGGCCGCGTCGCCGCCATCCGTGAGGCGCTCGATGATGACAACTTCACCGGCGTTTCCATCCTCAGTTACACCGCGAAATACGCCTCCGCCCTCTACGGACCCTTCCGCGGTGCCCTCGACTCCGCGCCCAAGGACGGCGACAAGAAAACCTATCAGATGGACCCCGCCAACACCCGCGAGGCCATCCGCGAAACGCTCCTCGACGAGGCCGAGGGCGCGGACATGCTCATGGTCAAACCCGCCGGCATGTATCTCGACGTCATCACCCGCGTCCGTGAAACCAGCACCCTCCCCATCGCCGCCTATCAGGTCAGTGGCGAATATCTCATGCTCAAAAGCGCCTCCGCCGGCGGCTGGCTCGACGAAAAATCCATCGTCCTGGAATCCCTCGTCGCCATCAAGCGCGCCGGTGCCGACATGATCCTCACCTACTTCGCGAAGCAAGCCTGCCGCTGGCTCTGACCCGTATCTGCTCTCTCAATTCCCCGACACCCCCGCCTTCGTCAGCGCCCGGTTCGTGAAAAGCCACGTGTACCCCTCCGCTTCATTCGCCCGCCGCGCGGTCTCCACCAAATTCTTCTTGTTCGCATACTCGATTACCACCACCGGCTTCCCCGTTCCCGTCAGCTTGTCCAGAAAACCGATCACATAGTCGCTCTCCACCGCCGGCTGCAACTTGTTGTCATACGTGAAAAGATCCTCGATCCCGATCCCGCTCACCGCCTTCCGGAAATCCGCATGCGCCAGCAACTGCGCCCCGTTCTGCGGGATCACCAGCGCGTCCGCCCGCGTCACCCGCGCCCTTGCCGCGATCCGCTTCACCCAATCCACCATGTCCCTGCGATAACTTTGCCCCGTCTCCGGATTCTTCCGGTTGTCGATGTAACGGTTCCCCTTCTTCTCAAACGTCTCGAAGCCATTCACGATATCCAGGTAGATGCCGTCAAAACCCGACGCCATCGCCGCATCGATCGACTTCAGGATGATCGCCTGCCATTCCGGATGCCAATAATCCACGATGTAATTCCCCTCCCAATCCGGATTCTCCCTGCCCAGCCACTCCGGCTTCACCTTGTTCCACTTTTCCTTCCAATACGGCCGGTAATCCTCCGCCTCCCCCACCGAAATATAAGCGATCACCTTCCGCCCCGCCTTCCCCGCGCGGATCGCCTCCACGTCCGCCTTCGCCCACCGCGCGTCCGTCTTGTAAAACGCGTCCAGCACGATCCAATCCCGGTCCAGCTCCGCCAGCGCCTTCACCACCCCCGTCTTCCCCGGTGCCATCGCATCCGCCTGCAAAATATACGCAAGGGACTCCGGCACCCCCCGCACCGGTAAAATCCCACAACCCAACAACAGGACGAACACCATCAACTTCCGCATGCCCCAAACTCGCACGCCCCCCGCGCCGCCGCAAGCACCCTGCCCATCCTTCTTCCCCCGCGTCTCGCCGGTTCCTCTCTTCCCTGAACATTCCGGAGGAATTTAGAAGGACTAGCTGTCTTCCGTCTCTTCCTCCTTCAAAACTGAAAACACCAATCCGCAGGATTTGAGACGGACTAGCTGCCTTCCTGGTCCTCCGTCAAAAAACTAGCAAACTTCTCCCCCTTTTCACCCGAATCCCCGGAAACTCGCTGGCCCTGTTCATAAAACCTGTCTAGCCTTTCGCCCATAGCATGACGCCGGAGGATACCAACAAGCGCTTCAAGGTCGAGCCCGTGCTCGGCTGGGTCGTCCTGACGCTGATGCTCATCGGCTGTTTCTTCGTTCTCCGGCCCTTCGTCACCGCCCTCATGTGGGCCATGATCCTCGCCTACTCGCTGTATCCCATGCAGCGCCGCTTCACCGGCTGGTTCCGCGGGTCGAAGACCCTCGCCGCCTGTTTCGTCACCCTCGTCCTCACCGTCGTCCTCGCCGGGCCCATCGTCCTCATCGGCTTCAGCATCGCCC
>CAXTTX010000044.1:0-18678 GCA_964247045.1 uncultured Verrucomicrobiales bacterium
TACGACGACTCGCTGGACGTCGTCGACTATGTGTCCGGATTCATCGCCGCCTTCCAGGCGGATGTTCGTGGAAAACTCTCTGCCCGTCTGGGCAAGGCCTGATGGAAATTATCATCCAGCCCACCGCCGGGGAGGCCACCGCCATCGCCGCCCGCGTCATCGCCCGGCTCATTACGGGAAAACCGGACGCCGTGCTCGGCCTCGCCACCGGCAGCACACCTCTCTTGTTGTATCGTGCCCTCATCGCGATGGATCTCGATTGGAGCTGCGTCACCACCTTCAATCTCGACGAATATATCGGCATCCCGGAGGAGCATCCGCAGTCCTACCACAGCTTCATGCGGGAAAACCTGTTCCAACATGTGAACCTCGCGCCTCAAAACATCCACATCCCGGATGGAAACGCCGCGAATATCCCGGCCTTCTGCGCGGAATACGAAAAACGCATCGCCGCCGTGGGCGGGATCGACCTCCAGTTGCTCGGAATCGGCACCGATGGCCATATCGGCTTCAACGAGCCCACATCCTCCCTCGCCTCGCGCACCCGCATCAAGACCCTCACCCCGCAAACCTGCGCGGACAACGCCCGCTTCTTCGGCAACGAGGAGGATGTCCCGCGTCACGTTATCACCATGCGCATCGGTACCATCATGGAGGCCCGCCAGAACCTCCTCCTCGCGTTCGGCTCCGGCAAGGCGGACGCCATCGCTGAAGCGGTGGAGGGTCCCGTCACCTCCATGAATCCGGCATCCGCGCTCCAGATGCACCCGCTCGTGAAAGTCTGCTTGGATGAACCGGCCTCCAGCGAACTGAAAAAGCGCGATTACTACCGCTGGGTCTACGACAACAAGCCAGCCTGGCAAGCTCTCTGAGCTCTTGGGAATCCAAGCGAGGGCCATCCGGGGACTTTACAATAAACCCCGCAACCTATTCGATTGCAGGGCTTTGAGAGTGGTACACCGAAGGGACTCGAACCCCCAACCTTCTGATTCGTAGAAGAACAAATCAGAAATTTTTTGGGCCGGATTTGCCCCTTGGTCGGGTCTCGCTTCCGATCAGCAGGCTCATTCCCATCTCTCGGAAAATCCGGTCTCGTGTCTCCAGATAGCCAGGTGAGTCAAGATCGCGGGGGCGGGGCAGGGTGACTACTTCCCTCCGCAACACGGTCGCCGGTCGCTGCCCCATGATCAGAATCGTGTCCGAAAGTTGCACGGCTTCCTCGATGTCATGGGTCACGAAGACGATGGTCTTCTGTTCTTCCTGCCAGATTCGGGTCAGATCGCCCCGCATCTTGAGCCGGGTGATGAAATCCAAGGCTCCAAATGGCTCATCCAGATAGATGATGTGGGGGGATGCTGCGAGCGCCCTTGCGATTTCCACCCGTTGTCGCATGCCCCCCGAAAGTTCATGCGGATAGGATTTTTCAGACCCCCCTAGTCCGACCATTTCGATGTAGCGCGCTACGATTCCATTCCGGGTAGCCTCCGCCAAGCCGGACAGGCCAAAGCCCACATTTCCCGCGACATCCAGCCACGGAAAAACCCCATTTTCCTGGAAGACGAAAATGCGCCGCGGATCGGGACCCGTTACCGGCTTTCCCTCGATGAGCACTTCTCCCGAGGACGGCTTCAGGAATCCCGCCATGATATTGAGGAGGGTGGACTTGCCACAGCCCGACGCGCCGACGATGCAGACAAACTCGCCCCTCGATACTTCCAAGTTAACGTTTTCCAGCACGGGATTGCGCCGGTCCTTGCCGTTTTCCGGGAAGGACATCGTCAAGTTCCGGATCTGAATCACCGGCTCGCGGGGGCTGGCTGGCGGGTTCATGTGAAGCCCTTGTTGATATATCCCCACCGGACCATCTCGATCTTTTCGAGCCGCCGGACCACCACATCGAGGATCAGCCCGATCAGCCCGATCATGAGCATGCCGGCCACCACGAGGTCATAACGTTTTCCGGCGTTCCGGGCGTCGATGATCAGATATCCGAGTCCCGAATCCACCGCAATCATCTCCGCCGCGACGACGACCAGCCATGCGATGCCCAGGGCGATCCGTAGCCCCGTGAGGATCTGGGGCAGACAGGCCGGGAAGACCACCTTGCGGAAGAGTTCCACGTTGCCCAGGCCGAAGTTGCTCGCCGCCCTGACATAGACCGGCTGCATGTTCTGTACCGCTGCCATCGAGGAAACGGTGATGGGAAACACGCTGGCGAGAAAGATCAGGAAAATCGGCGCCAGGTCGGATACACCGAACCAGAGGATGGCCACCGGAATCCACGCGATGGGCGAGATCGGACGGAAGATCTGGATCATGGGATTGAGCGCGCGTGCGGCCGGAATGTACCAGCCCAATACGAGGCCCACGGGCACTCCCAGGAGGATCGCTAGGAAAAACCCCCACGTGACCCGGAACAACGAGGCCACGATATACTTCAGCAGCACACCCTGCCTCGCCAATTCCGCCAGGCCCTGCGCCACCTGCCATGGGGTGGGAAAAATGTCGCTGCCGGATGCCCTCACCAGCAAATGCCAGCCGAGGAGAAAAACGACCGCGACGATGATGGGGAGATGGATTTGTTTCATTCCGCAGCCATGTCTCGTTTCGCCTCTTTCGCCCCATAGGCAGGAACCTTCTTCGTCTTCTCCGCCGCCTCGCTGAAGCGGGTGTCCACGTAGTCGTCAAACGTGGCCGTTCCCTGGAGGATCCCGGATTCTTTACCCAGGCGTTCGATCTCCTCGAAGTTCGCGCGCTGGAGGCCCAGGTTGCTATATTTCACCCGGTCCGGTGGCTTGCTCAGGACGAACTCCAGCAACCGTGGATTCTGGTTGTAGTAGTTCTTTGAAACAAATTTGGCGGCCGCCATCCGCTTGTCCATGCCGTCCTCCAACCACAGGCCGCTGTCCGCGATGCCGTTGACGAGCCGCTGTACCCGCTCCGGATGCTCCTTGATCTCATCCTCATGAACCGCCAACACGCAGGAGATGAAGCCTGGCCAGATATCCTTCGTCAGATAGAGCACCCGTCCGTAGCCATCCAGCTCGCATTGCCCCATGAAAGGTTCGCCGCTGGTGACCGCATCGACCGACTTTGAATAGAGTGCGGCCGGCATGTCCGGCGGCGGCATTTCCACCATCTTGATGTCCTTGATGCTCATCCCCGCGCCTGCCAGCGCCCGGAAGATCAGCAGCCGCTGGTTGGAAAAACGGTTCGGGACGGCCACCGTTTTTCCCCGGAGATCCGCGATCGTGTGGATCTCTGAATCCTTCCCCACCATCAGCGCCGTCCCGTCGCGATGCCCCAGATAGACCACCTTGATCGGCACTCCCTGCTCCCGCAAGGCGATGGCCATCGGCGCCAGGATGAAGCTGGCCCGCGTGTTGCCGGAGATAAATGCTTCCTTCAGTTCCGGCCAGCCACTGAATTTCAGGGGCTCGAACAGCCCGTCCCCGTGCATCTTCTCGTTGATGAAGTGCGTCACCGGGCACGTGAGATGGCAAGTCACCGGCAGGAACCCGACTTTCATCTTCTTCTCCGCGCTTTTTGGCTGCCCCCAGGCGGGCAAGGAACTGCCATTCAGCTGGACATGCGCCACCGAAATACCGATAACCCAAACAAGCGCTGCGGCGGCAATGGCTTTTCCGGTGGTCATGGCTGGAAGGCTCGAAATCTATCAATCCGCCAAAATGCGCACAAGATGGAACTTTTTAAAAATCGATAACCGTTCGCATCCGTTGTTTTCGGCTAAGATGGAAGCCCGCGCTTGGCGCCTTTGACCACGGGATCATAAAAGCAGATGAAAAGGCGACGAAACGAACGGGGCGACAATAACCGCCCGGCTTGCAGTGGAGTGGGATGGGGAATTGCCGGAAAATCGTGCGGAGTCACGTTTGATGGAGTCTATTGCCCCAATGTTTGCATGAATTTGTAGATGCGTCGCAGCCTACAATGCCTACTTGAGGCGTCTAACGTGCCCCACGCCCGAATTCTGCTTCAGGAACTGCTTTTGGCCGGGCCGGAGATAAATCAGTGTGGAATAGTCCAATGAAACACCCTGCACTTCGACTCCGGAGGAATCGACAAATGCGGGCACGACTCCGTAAGCATAGGAGCGGGTGCCGTCGTAGGCTTTGTCCACGTAGAAACACTCTGTAAGCATGCCTCCGATAGGGAAAAATTCCTGAGGCTCATCTGGATCCATCCGGTACAGGCGGTAGTGGGTCGCGTGGGCGTATCTGCCGCGGACTTCCTCCCACTCCAGCCGCACCCCCGCGATTTGACCAATCAAATTCGGGTCATAAGGCGGTCCCTTGGCAGCAAGCGGGACGCCATTTCCGTCCAGCAAGGTAAAAGAGCTTATCCGTGTTCTGGCCTGAAGGAAATCGTCAATGTCCGTCGAAAATATGATACGGCCTCTCTCGACAATCGCCGCTATATGACGCTGGCCCGGGTGAAATCCGACATAAACTTCATTTCCTTTCGACTCAACGTATTCCCCCGCTCGATGCGGTGGAAAGCCCGAGATGGTTCCCCTTTGCTCAATGTATTCCTGGCTTCGCAGCTGGATCAATGAATGGCCTCCGAATTCCGCGGGATTTTTTGGACGGATGCTGATCAGCATCTTCCCCCACATCGTAAGCAGAGCGGGGCCGGTGCCCTCGACAGGTGCGGAGAGCCTCCCGGTAACCTCGGAGTACATGGATACAGAGTAGGAGCAAATACTGTTCGTCCCTTCGGCATGGAAAGCAAGAACCTCTACGGGAATCTCCATCGAGGCGCCCTGCTCAAAGACAGAAAACATGGAAAACATTCCGGGACAACTGCTGCCGCCATGGCCGAACAGCGTCGCGGAGACATTGTCGGAATCCGAATGAAAGCTATTGTGGGACTGGCTTTTCAGCGGTGGCGCGGGCCAAGGGCTATCAGTTCCCACGTCGGGAAGGGCTTTAATGGATGGGGGTAGGCCAACAGGATTGTCGGTCCGGCTGTCCAGTATCATCTCCCGGCCCAATTGGGGAATCAGTACTTTCACCCAGATCGCGATGCCGCGGGAAGCTATGGGATTCTGGACCTGCTTGGTGAAATCTTCGACGGAAACTTCGGGTCGCAGTGAATGTAGCCTTTCGGCCAATTGGCCGGTTTCCAGCGCATTGGATGTCAGCCCCGGGTTTGGGCGCCAAGAAACAGGTGGCAGTGGCCGGATCCGCGATAGCGGATGTCGGATCCCCACAATTTGAAAAAGATAATCCGTGCAGCGGTTTATGAGGGTAATCATTTGCATTTAATTATCGGTGAAAAAATGGCCCTTTCGGTGAAACGATCAATTCCATCGGGAATCGGCTATATCGTTGATTCCAAGTTCCGGTTTGATCGCCAGCCTAGCACTCAAAGTTTGGAACTGGTGAAAGACCTCGGTCAATAGCTCTCATGTCGGCTTGTTTTTTGAATCCTCTCGCGTATTCTTCGAAAAAAATATCCGCAAGGTGCGGGCGCGCGATCTGTTGAAAATGCAGGTTCGGGCATTCCGCTCTCACAACGCCGGCGTAAACTGCTAGGGAGACGACAGCGCCGACAAATTCTGTCCCGCCGACGACTTCATTGGCACTTTGAATTTTAAACAAGCCCCTGGCAAACGCGACCACATCGAATTCCGAAGCGGCCAAATCTGAGAACCCGGAGACGTAGATTTCCATTTCTTCGATAAATCGGTCCCGCTGGTGAGCTTTGCCAATTGATTGTGATGTTGCGATCAATATTTCCGCACATTTTCTTCCGTCCGATTTATAAATGGCCCAAAAAAAATGCAAAAATGCCAATTTCACGGAATCGGACAAAACGTGGGTTGCGCCCGTGTCTATCAAAGCCAGACGGCCGTCCGGCAAACAGATCATGTTCCCTGGATGCAAATCGCAGTGTACGAAGCCGCCTTTGAATAACATGTGATAGAGCGCCTCCAGGCCAATGTTGACAAAATGTGCTCTTTGGCATTCGGGGGAATTCAAAAGCAGGCTCCCGGAACAATAGTCCATCGCGACAATTTCGTCCCGGCACAATGCAAGAATAGGCTCCGGGACAAAAATCCTTGTATCATGGAGCAGGGTCAGTTTTAGCCTCAATAGAGCATCGGCCTCACGCTTGAAGTCGGCCTGGTTTATCAATATGCGCTCGACCACTCCGATGGAGTCCACCATGGCCTGGTTACGTGTTTCGTTGCTGAAAAGGCGTGCAATCTTGGCCAGTCTTCTGAATGTCCGGATATTGCTTACAAGCATCCGTTCTGCATTCGGCCTCTTGATCTTTAACGCGATGATGCGTCCATCGGGCAGCCAGGCCTTGTGGACCTGGGCAAGTGCTCCAGAGCCACACGGCTCCTTTTTGATCTCCACGAAAAGACGTTGCCATTCTTCGCCGTAGCATTCATGAAGAATTGGTTCTATGGCGTTCCACTCCAAGGGGTCCACCTCGGCATACAGGCGGGTGCGCATGGCCCGAGTGGAATGATTCGCTGGGTCCAGATTGGTAAAAAACTGGGCGATTTTTATGAAAGCGGGCCCCAGTATCTCACAGCCGTTGATGACGTAGTCGTCAAAGGCTTTTCCAGAAGATCGCCGCTCCAGTGTTGCCTTGGAATAAAGGACCCGAAGTCCGGTTTTTGCCGTGAGAAAGAAGATATGCGCAAAGGGGTGCACTTAAACCTGCTATTGGTCGATCCGTGCTCGAAAGCTGGAATTACAGCTCCCTGTTGGAGTCAGGTTTTGAGACGGTGAAATTTATTCGCGAATACCGCGCTATATCTCCTCCGCCTCCTATGAACTGGGCCTGCGCCTTGGCACACTTGGCAATTGTTATGGGAGGATTGCTCATCGGAATGACGGCATTTGGGTTGTTCGCGCTCGTGGCGGTAATCATCACGATGCTGCGGTAAAAGACGGGATTGGATCGGTATCCTCTCACCTCATTCGGTGCGGCAGCTTGTCGGGACCATCTGCCTCCGGAAGCTCCAACCGTCATGGGGAAACCTGGCACGGGAACGGCTCCCGTATCGATCCAAATGGATTCTCCGCCGCCGAGGGGACGCAATTCCAGTAGAGGCCAGAAATCCGCGGTGCTTTCAAAGGTCGCCTCACCCGTCCTTTCATCGAACTTCAGGAAGGTCACTTTGCCGCGGGAATCATGTATTGGTGAAAGTGTGGCATAAATGTCGAAATATTTGAACCCTCCATCCTTGCGTTGAATCCTAACGGGGGCGGCACTTACGTTTGAAAACGCGGTAAGTTGCGTGCCAACGCTCTTTCCGAGCGGGCAATCTTCCACTCGCTCCATTATCGTGTCAGTGTTGCCCATTGGTGGATTCAGCGGTGCGCTGATGAATGGAGTGGTTTCGGCGAAAGGTTCGTAATCCTCTCCCAAGAGTTCCGTGGTCAATTCAAAGTACTGATCGGATCTGACGGTGGTCAGATAGTCGCATCCGCGCGGCATTATAATGTCAGGCATGTCAGGCATTTTTTCTTTCCTTTTAGGTTGGTTTGGCAAGATGTAATCGGCCCACGTTTAGCATAAGCCGGTGTTCTTTTCTTCTTCCATCTTGCTTTTTTTTCGAAAGGTCTGCCATCCGCGGGCCCCGCATGATGGCTGGCGTGTGCCTTTGGGAGCGGATCCAGCCGATGATGTCACTTATTCCGATTGGCATTTGGCCCGGTTGTTCTGCCCGAAGTGGTGAAGGGGATGAGGGAAGGTAGTGCGATCAAGATGGGAGGATCCGTTGGCTCGATGGCGCGAAGACGCAAGGTGCGGAGAGTTGTATCTCCATCACGATATTCCGGCCAATCGATTGGCTCGCTGACCACTCGCGTTGATTCATGGCAGGGAAGTAGAAGTTCAAGGGGCTGGGTTGGTTTTGTAAAAGCCGCCGCCAGGAGATGACAACTTCGCGTCGGTTTGTACGGAACGGAAAATTTCCCGTCAGTCGTACAGAGTGAGCCACTGAGGGGGATTCCTTTGGGAATCGGGGAGTGAAATAGTCCTACGAATGTCGTCCGCTCCTCGGAACCCTCGATCAGGCCCGCTATGTGTCCCTTGTGGGGGAGAGCCGAGTTGATGTGGCAGTAAAGCTTGATTGCGTTTTCGAGCAAGGTGACGATGCCAAGTTTTTCAAAGCATCTTAGTTTGGTTGGGGAAAGGCCGACTTGCTCTGTAAATTCGGACGTGAACGTGCCGACGCTGCTGAAACCGACCTCATAGCAAATATCAATGATGGGCTTTTTGGTTTTCAGAACCAACTCTTTGGCCTTTTCGATTCGAACTGCCGAAAGGAACGAGCATGGGGAAGTGCCAGTATATATCTTGAACAGGTGGGAAAATCGCGATGGACTGATGCAGGCCGTTTTGGCGAGATCTTCAAGCCTCACGCACTCGGCCAGATTGTTGCGCATCAGCTTTATTGATTTTTCGATCCGGGACCGATGGTCGTCTGTTCTGCTCCCGGTTGTGTCGATTGCATCCGGTCGGAATGGGGAGAGATGGCTCATGATTGAAACGGGAAAAGAGCCTTGATGAGACACTTCGGGAGCTCTCGGTGTTCGATTGGTCCGTTACTGGTTTTTATGCATGAGAGTTCCTGATCGCCTCTGGCTATCAGGGTTTCTTTTTCATCGGCTCCCAGGCGAAAGTAGTGGAATGAGAGTAAGATCTTGGTTTCCTCGACTTTTTCCAACGTCATCCGAATGGCCAGTTGGTCAAGCGCGTGGATTTCCTGGAAGTATTCGCATGCGCATTTCACTGTGACCAAGGACACGGTTTCGAAATCTTCCAGGATTTCCGGGCAATGTTCCTTCAGGAACATCTCCCGGCACCGGCCCTGCCATTCGATGTGGTTGGTGAAATAGACATTTCCCACTAGGTTAGTGTCCTTGAAGCCGACGGTGTGGCGGTACTCGAAGTAGCGCTTTTGCTGGGGACGGTGTTCCGGGGTTGGCGAGGCTACGGCCGCGAGGCGTCCCTCATGGATGGCTAGGAGGACCGGATGGCTGGCGTTTGGCAGATACGTTTCACAGTATCTCTTTAGGACCAGGCCTCGCCAAGCCTCCACCAGGTTTCCTGAAAGGTCGAAGGCATCAAGATCATAGATGAAAGTCCCGTCATCCGGGGCGGAAATTTCTCTGGCGGTGACATCGGTTGCATTTGAGACGGGCTGGATTCTCATCACGAGGCCGATTTCCGCAGGCAGCAACAGTTCCCCTGGCACGCAGACCTGAATGCCATGGATGAATGAGTCCCTCACGAGGACATCTGCCGAAAATTCCCCGTCATCCGCCGGCCGCAGGTGGAACCTGCACTCGTTGGCGGTTGCGGCGGAATATCGTTCCACTCTCCGGAAGCCACCGGTATGGAACAAAAGGCGATTATAGAGCTCGCGGGCAATCTCCCGGCCTTCCTTTTGTGGCAGCTCTTCTGCTTGCTGCGGGAAGGGGATTGGGGCAGCGTCAGAATCTGCCTGCCCCCCTGTTGTCATCAAGACGGCGGGTGCCTCGGCGAAAGTTTTGTCGTGCGGTGCCAAGAAGCATTCGATCCCACCGTCCGCTTGGACGATTGTCTGGACGCGGAGGTGAAGATTACCGCTTTCCGGGATCGTGATGGGGCGTTCAAATTTCACTGCCTGTAGGGAAGTTGCTGCCTCGAATGGCTCGAGGCACCTGGCCACCGCTTCCATCAGCTCCAGGCATAGAACCCCGGGAAGGACAATCTGGCCGTCGATCGAATGGCCTTCCAGATACCGGTGCGATTCCCGCGACAACGGTATATCCACCACAAGTTCCACTCCGGGAGTGTGATGGACAATCTGCCATTCCGCCGGACATCCTTTTCCCTCCGCGGGACCACGGGAAAGCGTTGCAAAATCCGGCAGTCTGCCAGCCAGGATCGGTCTCGCGCCCGCATCAGGACTTTCCAATGCGTCCAGGAATAAGTGAATGCCATGGATCGTTTGGATGGGGGCAACGCCTCGTTGTTTCATTGCCTCCACCGCTCCCAGCTTCACGCCCATTCCCGCCTCCTCCCACACCGACCAATCCAGCGTCGCGCAGCGTGTGCCGGGATTCTCCGATTGGTAGCGGGCCACCAGCCTAGCCAAGCGGTCATTGGCGAACGCATAGGCCGCCGAGCCCGGGTAGCCGGTGCGCGCAATTACGGAACCAAATGCGAACAACTGCTTCAAGGCAACCGCCCTCACACATGCTAACAGGTTGCGTAATCCCTGTTCTTTCACCCGGCAATGCTCCATCGCGGCTTCCGCGGATAGATCCTGGATTTCACAGGGGCGGTGTTCGCCCGCGCCGTGAATGATCACGGAAACGCTGCCCAACGTCGTCTCGATTTCCGGAATCATTTCCGCCACCGCGGTCGCATCCGCAATGTCCACCGGCCAGTAATGGTGGCACACACTCATATCACGCAACTTTTCTAGGATGCCGCGCACCGCGGGATCGTCCGTCGGCGATCGCCCCACGATGGCGAACGACGCGTTTGTTCTGGCGGCCAGCGCGACCATGCACTCGGCGGTGATCCCTTTCGCCCCGCCCGTCACCAGCACGACGTCATCCTGCGTCAGGCTGCTGTGACTCGCTGGCATGGGCCGCAACGGTTTTAACCGGCAGCGGGGAACAAGTCGGCCGCCATTCCCGGTGAACCGGATTTCGCGGAATTGGAACGCATCTTGGAATTCATCCGCGATGCCGTCGATTTCCGGTCGTGCATCGTCCGCCAGGTGAATGAACAATACACGGACTTCCGGTTGCTCAAGGGCAAAGGACTTTGCGAAGCCGGCGAGCTGCCCGGTGGCATCCATGAAGACCACCGGCTCCCCATTCGGATGCGTTTGCAGGGCTTCCAGCATCCGCCGCATGAAACCCGTGTCGATATCCATGGTGCAATGGATGAGCAGCCCGGTCTCCCCTTCGCTTGCGAGGCTTTCCGCTATTCCTGGAGTTCCAGACCCCGTTGACGACACGACCTTCCAACTCGTGCCATTTCCCATCGCGGAGCAGCGGCGCGAGTTCGCCAGGGGAACCTCGTCCCATTCGATCTCAAACGCGCGCACCCACGGCACTAGCAAATCGGACAAGGTGGGTTGGGTGGCTTTCGCCGTGGAAAACAAGGCCGCGAATTCCGCGACGGTCATGGTCTTTCGTGGCTTTTCCCTGCTGGCAGCGCCTCCCAGTTTCTCCCGGATAGACGCCTCCAACTCGGTCAGGCGGAGCGAGTCGATTCCCAATTCGGGACCCAGCCTTTGGTGATCGCGGATGTCGTCCACGGAAAACTCCTTGCCCTTCTTCCGCACGATCTCGGCTTTGACCATCCCTATCACGGTGGTCTGCCAGTCCGCGGATTCGCCGGGCGAGGGAGGGGCCTTGCGACGGATGGGGATTTCCACTGGCAAAGCCAGTTCCGCGCCATGGCGTTGCGGCAGCCGCCTTTCGCAGGGATTGGTGAAAAAGCTCGGCTCCCAATCGAGATCGAAGAATGCAGTCCCGCGGTCCTCATGGAGCAATTCGAACTTCACCCGCGTCCCGTGAACGAATGCCATGGCGAGTGCCCGCAAAAACGGAGCCAGCGAGGCACTCTCCGCTTCCAGCGGCACGGCGGCCTGCATTTTCGTTAGGTCCCAGAGCACGCGTCCGGCACCTACTTCGATCCATAGATCGGCGCTGTCCCTCGCCGCCACGTGGGCTTCATGGAACCGCACGGGTTGGGTGAGCTGCCGGACGAGGTGGCAGGGAAAATCCGTCCCGGGTGGCAGCAGTCCGCCGGTCACGGTGGAGTAGATCGCGCGGCTGGGAGCATGGAACGTGATTTCACGCAGGCGTGCGAGGAAAGGTTCCTCCACCCCGTGCATCAAGGGACTGTGGAAGGCAAATTCAACCGGCAGCCGGGCCGTGGTGACCCGGGCGCGCCTGGCGTCATGGGCGACGGCGGCCACCGCCTCGGGGGCACCCGAGATGACCGTTTGTCGCGGTGAATTGTATGCTGCCAGGGCCACGGTATGGCCGTTCACGATTTTTGCCGCTTGCTCCCCGCCGGTGAAAAGAACCTGCATTTGGCCCCGTGTGGCAGGTTGCGCGTCCATGATGCGCCCGCGGTCCCATGCCAACAAATTCGCCGTGTCTTCCGGCATGGCTCCCGCCGCGTGTAGCGCCGGGATTTCCCCGAGGCTGTGCCCCAGGCAGCAACAAGGGGAGATCCCGAAGGCAGCCAGCAGGCGCGTCGCACCTGTCGCGCATGAGACGATCGAAGCCTGTGTCCACGCCGCGCCTCCTTCGGTTTTTCCTTCCGGCCCGGGCGATTGCCAAGTACCGGAGAGGGAACCGAACCTGCGCTTCATGGCCCCGCTTTCCCCCTTTCCGCTGCCCCCTTGTCCCGGGAACATGAAGCCGATCCGCGCGGGTCTGTCCATGCGACCGATAAAAACCTCCTTGCCTTGCCGCGGATTTGGATCCGGTGTGGCCAGCAGATTCAGCAGTTCCGACAGTCGCTGGTCGAGTTCCGTGGGCGAGGAAGCGATCACCGCGGCTCTCCATGGCCTGTCTTTCAGCGTGCGTTGCGTTGCCGCTGCGGCGGGTGCCAGTTCCGCCTCCGCGAGTTGGCCACCGTGCCGTTTCAACTTTTCCACACGCCTGCGAAGGTCCGGGAGGTCCAGTCCATCAAAGGTGAAGACTTCCACTTCTTGGAAAGGAACCTGCCGCGGTTTCCGAGGCAATGCCGGCTGGCTTCCCATCCCGCAGGCTGCCGCCTCCAGGGTCACATGCACGTTGACGCCGCCAAAGCCGAAGCCACTGACTCCCGCGCGCCGGGCGGCTCCCTCCGGCCACGCCTCCGCCTGTTCAGGCAAGCGCAGCCGCGCATCCCGCCGGCACAGTTCGGGCATGGGGTTCTCACAACCGGTTACTGGGGGAATCACGCCCGTCTCCAATGACCTAACCGCCTTGATCAGGCCGGCCATTCCGGCGGCAGCCTTCGTATGGCCGATATTCGCTTTGATGGTGCCCACGGCGGCCGCCGGCCCTCCGTGCGCAGGTTCCTTTTCGATGGCTGCCAGCAAGACACCGATCTCAACCTCGTCGCCAATGACCGTCCCGGTTCCGTGTGCCTCGAACAACGGCACGGTCCCGATCCCATATCCCGCCATGGCATAGGCCCGTTCGAGCGCGAGACGCTGTCCGTCCGCGCTCGGAGCCGTCAGATCATGCCGCCCGTCGGAAGAAACCGACCAGCCCCGAATGACCGCCCGGGCCTGGCGCCCCGCGATCCGCGGATCATCCGCCCTCATCAATACCGCAAAGCCGCAACCCTCTCCCGGTAAAAACCCGCTGCGGTCACGGTCGAAGACCTTCATGTCCTCCTTTGCCAACGCCCCCGCCACTGAGAAGCCGACCAATTCCAGCGGGTCCAGGCTGACATCCACCCCGCCCGCGATGCAGCAATCGGTTTCTCCCGACGCAAGTTGGGAGCAGGCCTGGGCAATTGCCACCAGTGAGGATGCGCACGCGGCGTCCACACAATAGGCGCCGCCCCGGGTGTTCAGGTAGCCGGCGATTCTTCCGGCGATGACATTTGAGAGAGCGCCCGCAAGAGTCCGTCCATCCACAGGCGTCAGCCTTGCTTTGAAGGATTCCTCGCGCCGCTCCCAATCCTGCTCCCCGCCACCGCATCCGGATTCCTCAAGGACTTTTCTAACATACGGCCAACGCAGGCGGAGAAGATCCGCGCGCGAGGACTCGCCTGTCAGCGTGTTCCCGACGATAACGCGGGTGGCCTCGCGGGGGAAAGTGTCGCCCAGGCCGGAGTTCTCCCAAGCGCGCGCCGCGCAATCCAGTGCCAGCCAGTGCGAGAAGTCCGCGGCGAGCATGTCATCGGAGCCCATCACGAACTTCCCATGGGGAAATGAATACCCCTCGATAAGAGCCGCCTGCCGCAGGCGCGTGGTATCCGCTGCCAGGCCGGTGTGGTCCTGATAACCCGGCCCCAGGCGGCAAGGGGGTATCTGGCGGAACCAGCGCCGTTTCGTGAGCGCGGTCTCGAAGAGTTCCTCCGGGGTGCGGGCTCCGGGAAATTCGCAGGCGAGGCCGATGATGGCGATGTTTGTTCCCATGGACTAATCCAGTGCGGGTTCCGCCCCATCCATCGGGCGGGTGGTGGTTTTGAATGCGGCCGCCCCAACCGATTCTCCGGTATGGATGACCCCTCCGGCCATGTGGGGCCGCTTGGCGCGGACGCGAAGGGCATGGTCCACCGTTAGATACAGCCCCCGCGCCAGACACACCGCCGTCAGTGCGAAAAACAACGCGAAAACTCCCCGCGATGCCACGATGACGCCATAGGCAAGCGCCACGCCCGCTCCGAAGACAATCTGTCCGGCCTTGCCGTCCGGCACCGTTTTCGGATCACTGATCATGTAGAATGTGAAAAGAATGAATGCCACGCCTGACATCGGGGCCAAGGCCGCCGTGAAGGTCGTGTCCGGGATTTCTCCGCCCAAGGGCAAGCTGCGGAGCCATGCTTGCAAGACGAAGCCTCCCAGCCAACCGAGGATGAGCGGGTGCTTCCGCGTCAGTTTCACGTTTACCAGCGTGCCGGTGCAGATGATGGCCAGCGGTAACAGCCAGAAAAGGGCCACCGGGATATTCTCCGTGAAATGATAGGGCGGCACCACTCCTACCCACGGGAAAACCAATAGTGTCACCGCGATGCCGAAGTTGGACGGATTCAGGAAATGACACCAATTCCCGTCCGCATCACGGGTCCGGAACAAGGCTTTCGAACCAATGGCCACCACTGCCGCGAAGGCGATCACCACGAAATTCCTGTTGGGATACAACAGCATCGCCACGGCCAGACCTGAGATGTGAGCTGGCAACAGGAATGTGACGAGGTTGGCGAACGAACCCGTGAAACGAGGCTTCATTCCCGTGAAATGGCAGCCCGCGCACTCCAGCAGGATCTCCGTGCCATAGGCCGCGCCCAGTGCAATGAAAGGGTGGATCCACGCCTGTTCGAAGCCCAGCACCAGATGACCCAGCAGGTTGATGACCGTGATGGCGCTTGCAAAGCGTTTGAGCGCTTTCAGATCCCTTGCCCTTTGTTCCGGTGTTTTCATGGTTGGCGGGTTCTGTCTGCCTTGAGGAGAACGGTATGGCGAAAGCCGGCCCCACGGTCACCGGGTTTGCCAGGCACGAAATCCCGGATCTCTTCCCTGACCATTCCGGGCACTCCCGGATCGCGCCACCTCAACAAGACCCGCACGGGCTTGTCCGCCGGCCAGTCTCCCAGGCCAAAATGGAGATCGAAGCTATTCCGCCCCGAGTGCCCGTTTCCTCCATCAACAAAGTCTGAAAAGATCGCGGGTCCTTCCGCCGTCTCCATCACAAAGGTAGCGGAAGCACCGATGGCCGGCCGGCCGCGGATCGCTTCCGCCGCCTCGGCAGCCGGACCGGTGAAAACACGGGTTTCCTCGCTTGTCCCGGCCACCGGCAGCAACAAACGCAGTTGCAGGCAGCGACCCGCCCGTTCGGGAGGCGTCTTGTTAATGAAGCAATACGATTCCTCGAATCTGGTCTCGCCATCCTGGCCCCTTGTCTGGTGAAGGCCTTGGTTCGCGACCAGGAAATCCGTCATGCCATCTCCGTCCACATCCGCGATGGCGATGCCGCGGCTGATCATGGGCAGCGACAACGGATCAGCTTCGTGGGGCAGGCGGTTTCCCGATCCATCCGTCGCCGGACTTTCACTGTGGTTCCTTTTCAATTCCGACTTCACACGTGCGAATGGCTGGTCCATCCCGTTCTGGTCAAAATAACGTCCGGTCGCGTCTGCCACGAAAAAAGCCAACGGGTCGCGGCCGCTCAGGTCATCGCCGGGCTGGCATGGAAACCACGATGCCGGCTTGGCCAGCAAGACATCATTCGCCGTTGCCAATTCATGCAATACCGCCCACCGGCCCGCGGCGAGTGGTGTGGGCTTCCTGGTCTCATCGGTATCATTCAGCCCGCGGCCTAGCCGGTGCCCATGCACGAAGCCTTTTGCGCGCAGGAATTGTAAGTCCGTGCCGTTGTCAAAGCTTCCCTGTTTCACGTCCCAACCCCAGCCACCTCGTGACATGCCCATCTCTTCGCTGGCGTCCCGCAGGGGAATGTGGCCGGTCCTCCGGTAGGTGGCGTGGTATTTCTCCCTCAACTGGTGGCCGAAGTCTTCCCTCGCCTGACTACCGCTGGCCCCCGCCAGCATGCCGCTCCGGAACGAGAAATGGCTCTCGAGCAGCGCCCATTTCCCGGCGATGTTGCTCACGGAAAGGTCGGGGATTCCATCCCGGTCGAAATCCGACGCGTAGGCTCCCATCCCCTTGAATGAATCGTGTCCGGCCACCTTCGATTTTGGCATCCACATGTCGCGCGCGCCATCCACCACGTTGAAGACCAGTGTGTCGTTTGCACCGGTGCCTTCTTCCGGTAGCAATAGCACGTCGGGGCCGAAGTCATTCGCGGAATACACCCCGGGAAGATCCTCCGGATTCGCGTCAAAATTTGCTGCCGCCAGCGCCAGGGTCCATCCCCTCAGGAACGCGTTCCGTTGGTCCGTCGGCAGCTTCTTTCCGTTCTGCCTGAGTTCCACGGCGGCGGCCTTGAAGTATCCGGCCCCATCCGGGCCGCCCTTCCGCCATAGCATGAAATGGGTCATTCCGCCGTTGGATGAGTGCGACATCCCGGCCTGCATCTCGACCGGCTTCTCCGATTGGCTGTCCAGCACCGTCGCTCCGTCGGCGAAATAGTTACCCAGGATCAGGTCCGTATGCCCGTCCCCGTCCAGATCGGCCTGGGTGGCGGCGTTCGTGAACCAGCGTTCAGGCCGCGAGCACAGCTCGACGGCCTCGAAGGCCTCGTTGGCCATCGCTGCCTCCACGGGCCATGGCGTTTCATTGCGGAAAAAAATGACCGGTGTCCGTCCCCAGTAGTAGACCAGCACATCCATGCGCCCGTCCTCGTTGAAATCCCCCGCCACACTGCCCATGGGAGCGATGGTGGTATCGGAACCCGGCGCGTCGGGAGTCGGATAGATGGGCAACGCGGGAGCATCCAGGAACTTGGGAGTGTAATTCCGGCCGGCACTCCCCGTATGGGTGATTACCACGCGATTGAGGGTGGGGCAGACCCAACACGCGTCGTTCGGCAGGCCATCGCCGTTCAAGTCTTCTATCGTCACGGCGGCACCCACGGACGAGATCCAGGAACGGATGTGATGCACACTCTTGTTGACGTTTCGCGAGAGGTAGTGCCTCCCGTCGACGATCTCGAGATCCATTCCGGTACCAACCGGTGCCCCCGCTGGAGCGGCCAGCGGTATCGCGTCAAAGCGGAACCGTTCGGCGGCGCCCTCAATATCGTTGGATTTCATGGGCTCCGATGGCTTGGGAAGGCGGGCCAGCGAACCGCTCGTGCCGATCAGTACAAGCGCCACCACCGCTTTGGCCCGGGCTGCCCGCTTGTGCCGGGAACTGTTTGCAGATGAAGTAAATGATGTGGGCGGAGGATTCATCGGTAGTTAACAAGCCGGTTCTTCGAAACGTTCCTTCACCCGTTGACGCCAGGATTCATAGGCGGGAATGGTTTCAACCCCGCCCGATAGGCCGGCCATCGCATCGTCCGTGAGCTTGGCTGCCTCATGGGCGGTGAGTCCACACAGGAGTTGGCAGGCGTCCCGGGTATGTGGCGGGACATGGCCTGCCAACACCCGCGCCTTGGCGCCAAAAGCCGATCCCTGGGCCAGGTGGCAGCGATGGTGTCCGGAGGCTTTCCGGAGTATCTCCACCTGATGGGCATCAGCCACTCCCCCGTAAGTGCAGGCCAAACCCGCGCCACTCCAAAGATCCGCCTGCCGGCTCCGTGGAAACCGGCTGAAATGTAATGCGATCCTTGCCGCGTTTCCTTCCAAAGTGAACCATGCTGCCCTGCCTGCTCCTTGGTCCCAGACCCGCCGCTGGTAGCCTGTAAGCCTCGCGGGCGCCTCGCTCGCCACATCCAGAATCGATGGCGAGAACATTGTGTCGTGGAACCCCCAGCCGTCAAAGGTAAGCCATCCCAGCAAGGGATCGAGCCTTTCAATGAAGCTCATTCCCCTTTTTGGCCACCGGGCAGCCGCCCAGCCCGCGCCTACCAGGATGGTGTAAACCTGGCGGCGATTCCGTTCGAGCAGCCTGTCGAAACACGTTGAGTCGAATACCATCTGGTGGAATGCGGATGCCATCGCCGCTCCCTCAGCCCTGAAACCATCGAACGTGGGATCATCTGGAACTGGAGAGCGCGTGAACCCCGCCCGGAACGCGCGCAGGATACCCATAAAATTGCCGCCGAACGGCGACCCTGCGAACCCGGGGGGCCATTGCCTCAGAATCCTCGTTTGCAAGGGCGGGAAGACCAGGCGGCACAGCGGGGTGATGGGGCTTATTCTTGTTAGTTCCAACGGTGCGGGAGGCGCGTGGTTCCGCCGCTCTTCGCTTCAAGGATATCGAGTCGGGTGCGAATGGCAACCATCATCTCCTCGATGTCGGCACGGGTTTCGACGCCGAGATCAGCCATATCGAACAGGCGTTGCTCAACAATCGTGATCTGCGCATCGCCGCGGCCAACATCG
>CAXTTX010000045.1:0-1472 GCA_964247045.1 uncultured Verrucomicrobiales bacterium
GTGGCGGGTGCCGCGCTGGGTCTCTCGCCCGCGCTGGGTGCATTCGCCGCGGGATTGATCGTGAGCGAGTCGATTTACCGCCACCGGATCATGGCGGACATCATGCCTTTCAAGGATCTGTTCCTGGCGATCTTCTTCGTTTCGGTGGGCCTGCAGATCGACCTCAAGGAAGTGGGGCAAGATTGGGTGCGGATCGTGGGCTTCAGCCTGCTGATCCTGATGGTGAAGGGATCCGTCGCCTTCACGGTGGCCCGCATTTTCAAGCTGCCGCTGAGGCCGGCCTTGCTCACGGCAGCGGCTCTTTCGAGTTCCGGGGAATTCTCACTGGTGCTCCTCGGCAAGGCCGCTGACTACCGGCAGCCCGACATGATGACCCAGAACCTCCTGCTGACCTGCGCGGCCCTGACGATGGCAACCGTGCCGCTGCTGATGAGGGGCAGCGGCAAGCTCGGCCAAGCTTTGGAAAACCGAGGGTTTTTCGCCCACAAGAAGGGCCGTCCGGAAGGGATGGCGCCTTCGCATGTCATCAAGGAAATTTCCGACCATGCCGTGATCTGTGGCTATGGGCCGGTAGGACGGGCCTTGAACCAGGCGCTGCGCCAGTCCGGGGTGGAAACGCTGGTGATGGAGCTGAATTCGGACACCGTCCGGATGCTGAAAAAGCAGGGCCAGCCGGTCCTGTTCGCGGATGCCTCCCACCCGGAAGCCTTGGAACTGGCGGGAATCAGCCGCGCGCGCATGGTGGCATTCACCTTCCCCGCGGTGGAACTGACCCTGGCGGCGGTGCCTCTGGTGCGGGAACACAACCCCGGCATCGTGATTTTCGGACGCGGCAAGTATGCCTCGGAGATCGAGCAACTCCGCGCGCTGGACATCGAGGTGGTCCATGACGAGGTGGAATCCGCCGTGGCGATGATCCATGCGGCGCAGGGGATCTACGAGCGGGTGAATTTCTCCGACGAGGACATCCGGGAAATCGCCGCGGACGAAGAGGTCCGGGATCCGGATAAAATCAAAGAGCAGGCACCCGCCGCGGAGGCCTGAAGGCACCCGAACGGGTGACTTCTCGTGTGTGCCGGGAAGCGCTGGAATGAGGGGAAATCCTCGTTTTCCCTGATGCCAGCCAGATCCTTTGTTCTTTTCGTTCTCGCCGCGTTGTCGGCATTTGGTGGCGTGATCCCGCTCGATGGCGAGTGGCGGTTCGGGCTGGACCGGAAGGATGCCGGGGCGGGAGAAAAGTGGTTCGAGCGGTCGCTGCCGGACAAGATCCGGCTGCCGGGGATTCTCCAGGCTCAGGGATATGGAGACCCGGTGACGAAGGACACCCCCTGGGTGATGTCCCTCTATGATCGCAATTGGGCGGAGCGGGATGAATACAAGGCATTCGTGGCAAAGGGCGAAGTGAAGGTTCCGTTTCTTTGCCAGCCGGTCCGGCATTACCTCGGGGTGGCATGGTATCAGCGGGACATCGA
>CAXTTX010000045.1:1482-2170 GCA_964247045.1 uncultured Verrucomicrobiales bacterium
GAGATTCCGGCGCAGGCGGCGGGTCAACGGGGATTGCTCTATCTGGAACGGTCGCGTTGGAATTCGAGCGCATGGCTGGATGATCGCGAACTCGGCAGTCAGGATAGCCTGGTGGCTCCGCACGAATTTAATCTGGGGCTTTTGAAGCCCGGTCACCACCGGCTGACGCTGCGGATCGACAACCGGATGCTCCTGCCTTATCGCCCGGATTCGCATGCGGTTTCGGATTCGGAGGGCAGCACTTGGAACGGGGTGGTCGGGAAGATGGAGATCCGGACCAGCAGCCCGGTGTGGATCGATGAGGCGCGCGTGGATGGCGACCCTTTCAAGAAGGAGGCAAGGATCGATGTGCGGATCGGCAACGCGACCGGAAAGGCGGGCAGGGGGACTGTTTTCGTGGGGAATGTCCGTGCGGGAATCACTTGGGATGAGAATGGTGGGCGCGGCAATCTGGTGGTGCCGATGCCCGACGCGAAGGCGTGGGATGAGTTTGCCCCGCTGCTACAACACCTGACCCTGAAACTGTCTGGCGAGGGCGCGGACGACACGCGGGAAGTGGTCTTCGGGTTGAGGAAATTCGCCACGAGTGGCGTGGAGTTCACGATCAATGGCAGGGTGACTCAACTTCGCGGCACGCATGATGGCGGCGGATTTCCGCTAACAGGACACCCGCCGATGGATGAGGCTT
>CAXTTX010000045.1:2180-16012 GCA_964247045.1 uncultured Verrucomicrobiales bacterium
CCTGGAAGAAGATCCTGGGGATCTGCAAGGAATGGGGAATCAACCACCTGCGCTTCCATTCGTGGTGTCCGCCGGAGGCTGCCTTCACGGCAGCGGATGAGCTTGGCATCTACATGCAGCCGGAGCCGGGGATGTGGAATGAGTTTTCCAAAGGCTCCCCAATCACGAGGATGCTTTATCAGGAAACGGAGCGGATGATCCGGGCCTATGGCAACCATCCGAGCTTCGTGATGGTTTCACCGAGCAACGAGCCGAAAGGGCGCTGGCAGGAAGTGTTGGGGGAATGGGTGAAGTTCTGGCGGAACGAAGACCCGCGGCGGCTGTGGACGACGGGCACGGGCTGGGCGATCCTCGACAAGCCCGGGCCGACGGACCTGCTGGATTATCACGCGACGCATCGCTTCGGCGGCAACCTGATGCGGGGCAATACTGGTTGGTTCGGGAAAGATTATTCGGTCTCCACGCGCGGCATCGACAAGCCGGTGGTGTCTCACGAACTCGGCCAATGGTGCTCCTATCCGGACTTCGATGTGATTCGGAAATTCACCGGCTTCCTCAAGCCGGGGAACTACGAAATTTTCAGGGAATCGGCGCGGCTGAACGGTGTGCTGGAGCGGGACAAGGCCTTTGCGATGGCCTCGGGGAAGTTGCAGACAGCCTGTTACAAGGAAGAGATCGAGGCGAATATGAGGACCCCGGGCCTTGGTGGGTTCCAGTTGCTGGACTTGCATGACTACATGGGGCAGGGGACCGCGCTCGTGGGACTGCTGGATCCATTTTATGAAGCGAAGGGTTATGTGACCGCCGCGGAGTTCCGGAAGTTCTGCGCGCCGACGGTGCCGCTGGCGCGTTTCCGGACGCGGGTTTTCACCGACCGGGACAAGTTCGAGATCCCGGTGGAAATCAGCCACTATGGCAAGGAGCCGGTCAAGGCCGCGGCGCGGTGGAAGATCACCGGTCAGGGAGGAAAGGTATTCATCGGGGGGAGCTTCAGCGAAAGGGAGATTCCGTTAGGAAAAGGCATGGTCTTGGGAAACGTGAGCGCGGATCTGTCGAAGCTCCCGGTGCCGTCGCAATGCAAGCTGGAGGTTTCCGGCCCGGGTTTCCTGAACGACTGGAACTTCTGGGTCTATCCGGCGGGCGGAGATCGCGATGTTCCAGCGGGGGTCGAAATCCATCAGACCTGGGACGCCGCCGCAAAAGCCTTGGCCCGGGGCAAGCGCGTGCTCTTCCTGCCCGCACAGGCCGATCTGGCGTGGAATTGTCCGCCGCTCGACCGCATCCCGCTGTTCTGGAACCGCCAGATGAACCCCGGATGGTCGCGCATGCTCGGCATGACTGTGGAGCACAAGCATCCCGCGTTGAAAGGCTTCCCAAGCGAGGACTTCGGCGATTGGCAATGGATCGATCTCGTTGGCAGGAACCGCGCCATCAACCTGGCGGGCCTGCCTCCGGCTCTCCAACCGATTGTCCAGCCGGTGGACGATTGGAACCGCAACTGGAAGCTCGGGCTCTTGTTCGAGGCGAAGGTGGGCAAAGGCATGCTGATGGCTTGTTCCATCGACATCGAAAAAGACCTTGGAAAGCGGCCGGTGGCCCGGCAGTTCCGCAAGTCGGTGTTAGATTATATGGCCTCGGCAGCCTTCGAGCCGAAGGTGGAGGTGAAGCCGGAGCAATTCCAGTCATTCCTTTTTGATACCGCAATCATGCGCAAGCTGGGCGCGAGCGGACCCCCGGAACTGCTGGATGGTGATCCGAACACCTTTTGGCAGGGTGGACCGGGACATCCACAGGTCGTGACCATCGACTTCAAGGATGCGGTTCCCATGACAGGCGTCGTGCTGATGCCCAGGCAAAACCACCGGGATCACCAGGGGGATATCCGGGAGTATGGAATTGAACTCAGCGATGACGGACAGGCGTGGCGTGAGGTGAAAACGGGTGCCTTGGGTTCATCGTTCTCACCGGTGCGGATCGATTTTCCAAAAGAAGAGACGTCCAGGCACCTGCGCCTGACCGCACGCTCGGGATTCGGCGATGATCCGGTGACGGCCTTGGCCGATCTTGCGGTAATTTATACAGGCCCCCCGCCGGGCGGCGACGGCGAGGTGGAATACAAGAAGGTGCGAAGTGCCTCGGAGGACGTGGACGAGGGGAACTAGGAAACCCGCGCCGCTTTGGCCGGGCTGGACTCCACCCGGCGTTTGATAGGGAGCTCCTTGAACGCGGCAAGGCCGACGAGGAAAATGCCGGTGAGTTCCAGAACCCAGTTCATCTTCATGCCCAGCACGTGGGTCTTGAGGAACGAATCGAAGTGGTGGAAGGAAATCATCCGCACGGCGATGAAGGTGATAAGGAAAATCCCGCCAGCCGCGAGCAGCTTGTGGCGCATCCAGAACTTGTGATAGCGGAGGACGACAAGGAGGCCGGCCAGTCCACAGACCGCCGCCGTGCCGAGGACAAACCACTTCTGGTATTGCCGCCGCTTTTCATACCAACCCTCGTGCCAAGCCGCGACCCGGCCGATGTCGGTGACCAGGGACTGGAGGTCGAGCTGCTTGTTGATGCAGAGCAGGAACATGCCGATGGCCACCACGAGCCAGATCCGGCCCTGGCCGAGCCACCAGGCGCGGGCGGCAAGAATGGCGGCGGCGGCGTAGGCCGCGACGGTGAACCAGCCCATGAAGCCGGGATCGCCGATAGTGGGACGCCACCGCAGTTCGTTCAGAAAATCCATGCAGGATGGGGGAGACGGCGGATTTATGCGGTATCCGGCGGGTGATGCCAATCGTGAAAACATCGGGCCGGGGCCGTTTTTTATTGGGAATTGATCCGGCGCGTCCCTTAGAACCCGCACGTGGCCCTGCTCCTGGCGATCGAATCCTCCTGCGATGAAACCGCGGTGGCGATCGTTCGTGGCTCGGCCGGAGCAATGACGCAGGTGCTCGCCTCGGAGATTTCGTCACAAATCGCGCTCCACCGGGAGCATGGCGGCGTGGTTCCCGAACTGGCGTCCCGGAACCATTCGCTGCATCTGCGGGGGCTCGTGGAAAAGGCGCTGGCGGATGCCGGGGTGCGGATGGAGGAGATCGACGCCTTCGCCGCCACCACGGGGCCGGGGCTGGCTTCGTCACTTTTGATCGGCAGCACGGCCGCCAAAGGCATGGCCTGCGCGATGAAGAAACCCTTCTTGGGGATCAACCATCTGGAGGGTCACCTGCTTTCACCCTTCCTGGAGCAGACGGCGGTTCCACCGCACGTGGCGCTGATCGTCTCCGGCGGGCACACGCTGCTGCTGAATGTCGAGGGCGCGGGGCGCTATCAAAAACTGGGCGGCACGCGCGATGACGCGGCCGGTGAGGCCTACGACAAGGTTGGGAAGATGTTAGGACTGCGCTATCCCGGAGGCCCGGAGATCGAGAAGGCCGCCTTGAACGGCAATCCGAAGGCCTACGATTTCCCGCGTTCCATGTTGCACGACCCGCATCTGGACTTTTCGTTTTCCGGCCTCAAGACAGCGGTGCTTTACACCTTGCAGAAGGAAAAGGGCGGGCTGCCCGTGGAGGATCTCGCCGCTTCCTTCCAAGAAGCGGTGATCGAGATCCTGGTGAAGAAAACCCTGCGGGCGGCACGGGAGGCCGGGCGGAAGAGGATCGCGCTTTCCGGCGGGGTGAGCCTCAACAAGGCTCTGAGAAAGGCCTTTCAGGAGGCAGTGGACCGTGAAGGACTGGAATTGTCCATCGCCCCGCCGGCCTTTTGCACGGACAACGCGGCGATGATCGCTTTCGCCGCCCTGCTCCGCCATCTCGGGGGAGAAAGATCGGCTCTGGACGAGGACATCCACCCGAATTTGCCGCTGGCGTAGGTTTCATAACCATGCACAGTTTCAAGACAGGCACGATGAGATTCAAAACCTTGGTTTTCGACTTCGACGGGACGATCGCCGACACGCTCGGGGAAAGCCGCCTGATCTTTAACAAGATCGCGCCGGACTACGGAATTCGCGAGGTCGCGGCCCATGAACTCGACCACCTGCGGCACCTCTCGTTGAAGGAATTGCTCGTTCATCTCAACATCCCCAAGCGCCGCGTGCCGGTGTTGATCGCCCGCGGAACGAGCATGATGCGGGGCAACATCATGGATCTGAAGTTGATCGAGGGCATGCCGGAAGTGCTCGTGGAACTGCGCCGGCATGTCCGGAACTTCGGCGTGCTCACTTCCAATGCCACGGCCAATGTGGATCTGTTCCTGCGGAGCCACGGCCTGCGTGAGCATTTCGATTTCATTTCCTCCACCTCGAAGCTGAGCGGGAAAGCCAAGCACCTGAAGGCCATCCGCAAAACCTTCTCGCTGCGCGGCGAGGAAATGCTCTATGTGGGGGATGAGCTTCGCGACGTGAAAGCGTCGCAGAAAGCTGGCATCCCGATCGCGGCGGTCACCTGGGGATTCAATTCGCGGGAGTCGCTCGCGGCGGCGAAACCGGATTTTCTGTTCGACAAGCCCGCGGATTTCCTGCAGTTGCTAAAGGGGGCCTAACAAAAGCTGCGGTCTTTCATGCGGGAAAACTCCAGCCACGGCTGGTGAGTTCTTCCGTCGCGGGAACTGCTGCCGGCGGGTGGGTTCGGCCCGGCGGGGGAGCTTCCGCGTGTTCCTTATTGGGAAGGCGTGGGGGGCTGATTCATGCCCTCGGGGCAAGCGACCATACGACGAACCCGGAGGTCGGCACCTGGCCTTTCACGCACAGGTGCCGGGCTTGATGATCACTCGGACCGCAAGCGGAAGAAGTCGCCCTTGGCTTCGGGAGGGAGAGTGCCGTCAACGACGCCGGCGAACTGGCCGTGGCCCTCGTTATCGAGGGTGATTTGGGCGATGACGGTCCAGGAGTCCGACTTGCCGAGGTCCATGGATGCCTCCAGATAGACGACGGCATTCGGCTTGCCCTGGACCAAGGCGGAGAAAGTGCCGGGATTCCCGGCGGCTGGAGGAACGATCACCGGGATGGCCTGGGCGTAAGCGAGGGGCTCCGGTTCGATGCCGGTGCCGGCCAAGGCAATGTCGAACACGGCGATGGAGACATCGGGATCGTTGCTCGGGACTTGCACGGAGGCGGCGCGTGGACCGCTTTCAAGGGGCGAGAAGGCAAGGCCGAAGGTCGTGGTGCCACCCGGTTCGAGCGTGGTGATTCCCGGTTGGGTGACCTCGAAATCTCCCGGATTTTCGCCGCCGGAAACGAGGGTGCCGAGCAGGAGATCCGCGGTGCCGGTGTTGCGGATCGTCAGGAGGCGCGGGGTGCCCTTGGAGCCAACCACAGGGCTGCCAAAAGCGAGGGATGCGTTGCTATCTTCAAGAGGTGATTCGCCCGTGATCTCGATGCGGGGCGAGGTGGTGATTGTTACGCTGAAGCTGCCGGTGGCGGTGTTGCCGGCGGCGTCCGTGGCGGTGATTTCCACGAGCGTGGTGCCGGGAGCGAACATGCTGCCGGAAGTGTGCGACGCGAGCGGGGTCACCGCGCCATCGACGAGGTCGTTCGCGGAAACCGTGTAGTTCACGATGGCACCCGCGTTGCTCGTGGCGGCAAGCGTGATGTCTCCGGGCACGTTGAGCGAGGGCGCGGTGCTATCCACGACCGTGACCTTGAAGGCTCCTGTTGCAGGGTTCCCGGCCGCATCCGTGGCGGAGAGAGTGACCGTGCTCTCGCCCAAGGGGAAGACGCTGCCACTCGCGGGCTGGGCGGTAGGGACGACGAGGCCGTCCACCAGATCATTTCCGGAAACCGCGAAGGTCACGACAGCGCCTGCGGCGGAAGGGGTGTCCAGGATGGCGGCAGTTGTGTCGCGCACGATAACGTTGAAGCTGCCGCTGGCCGTGTTTCCGGCATCGTCGGTAGCGGTGACTTGAACAATAGTCGTGCCGAGCGGGAAGACAGTGCCCGAAGAACTGTCGGGGACGAAGGACGGGTCGGCATCAACGAGGTCGGATGCGGTGGCAGCGTAAGTTACCCTTGCTCCACCGGGGCCGGTGGCTTCCACGGTGATCGTCCCGGGCAGATTCAGCGTCGGGGCAGTGGTGTCCCGCACGGTGACGTTGAAGCTGCCGGTTGCCGTGTTTCCGGCATCGTCGGTGGCGGTGACTTGAACGGTGGTGGTGCCCAAAGGGAAGACCGTGCCCGAAGAAGTGCTGGGGACGACGGACGGGGTTGCATCAACGAGGTCGGACGCGGTGGCGGTGAAAGTCACGGAGGCTCCAACTGAGGCCGTGGCTTCCACCGCGATCGTCACGGGCAGATTCAGCGTGGGGGCAGTGGTGTCCCGAACGGTGACGGTGAAGCTGCCATTCGCCGTGTTGCCGGCATGGTCCGATGCGGAAACATTTACCGTGGTGGTGCCGATGGGGAACACGCTGCCGCTGGCGGGCGTGGCGGTAGCCGTCATCGCACCATCCACCACGTCCAGAGCGGAAACGCTGAAGCTCACCGCCGCGCCTTGGGAACCGGTTGCTTCCCTTGTCAGGTTGGCGGGCAAGGTGAGGACCGGCGCAACCTCGTCGGGCAAGCTGGTGAGCGTGATGATGTCGCTGCGGGACTTCGCGAAGGCACGGGTGGCGAGATCCTTGCCGGCGACTCCATCATTGTAAAACTCGGTGGTGCCGTTGTCCTCGATCACTTGGATCGCAACTCCGGCAACGAGTTCACCGGGAGGATCGACGATGGCCTCGGGGCTGCCGCCGCCATTTGCGGCGGAGTTGGCGAGCGAAGAGGGGATCGCCACGGGAGCGGAGGTGGCATTGCCATTCCACGAATAGAACTGGAAGGGAGTCGAAAGCGATGAACTGTCACCCACTTGCCCGGCGAGGATGAGGATTTTCCCGGTCGGTGTCGTCGCCATGCTGCGGATGGCACGGCCACCGAGATCCATGAGAACCGGTGTGCCGAACTGCATGGTGCCGGAGCCCGCGTCCACCACCGATTGGAAGTTGGTGACGGGAATGACCAGCGCCTTGTTGCGCGCGGACTTGTTCATGAGCGGGGCGCGGAAGCCGAGCAACACCTGGCTGCCGCGTTGCGTGGCCGCCTCGATGTTGAAGCCCTCCGGCTCGGTGGGCAGCACCCCGGTGGCGGCGCTGGCGGAGAATCCAAGCGCGGCCGAGCCGAGTCCGTGGCCGTTGGCATTGTCCCAGGCGATGAGGTTGCTCTTCAGGTTGGTGAACTTGCCGACGAAGGAGAGCGTGGTGGCGGTGCCGGTGCCGGAGACGTCATAGGAGCAGGAGATGTTGCGCGTCGGTTCGGCCTTGCCTTCCTTGTCATTGCCGTGGGAACCGATTAGATAGATGCGGTTGCCAAAACGGACGGTGGCCTCGAAGTCGGCTTCCTTGGCGAGGCCGAGGTTGGTATTGAGGTCGAAGGTCTTCGCCGGTTGGCCGGAATGATTGCGGTCATAGAGGCGGACGATCTGGTCCTCGTCATTGGCGACGAGTATCCAGTCCGCGTCGAGCGCGATGGCTGAGGAGGCATCCGAGGCTCCGGCGTGGTAACGCGAAGTGGCCGGGGTGGATGACGTGGCGGATACCGCGTAGTTGACGGTGTAGCTCGCGAAGTGGCCCTGGGGGTCGGTGATCGTCACGGTGATGTTCGCATAGCCGGTCGAAAGCGGATTGAGCGTGAGCGCGTAGGTGTCCTGGTCGCCGGTGGTTTGTTTCGCGAGGCTCGCGGTGGCGACGGAGGGAGCGCTGCTGCTGGCCGTGGCCGTGAGATTCGCGTCCGGAGTGTCGGCGTCGGCAGGAGACAGCGAGATAGCCGTCCTAGCGGCATCGGCGCTGTCTCCCACCGCGCCGCAAAGGGTCACGGGATTTGTCGCGGGGACGGAAAATGAAGAGGAAGCCACGGTGATGACCGGGCCTTGACCGCCACCACCGCCGCTGCTTCCGGAGGTCAACTCGACGTTGTCGAGGATCAAGGAATCGTTTACCTCCGTGGCGTTGGAATCGCTCGCGTATTTCTCAAGGCGAACCACGACGTTCGATTGCCCGTCGATCGATGAAGGAAGCGTGAGGGACTTTGATTTCCAAGCATTGTTGTCCGTGATGGTGAAGCGCGTGGCAGCGGACCAACTGCTGCCGCCATTGGTGCTGACCAACCACTGCAACTCATTCTCGCTGTTGTCGCTGTCGTGGTCGTGCTTGTAGTCGAAGCGCAGGATCAGACTGGATTGGCTGCTGGCGTTGAAAGCGAAATCGATCTGCCCGTCCACGGATTGGCCGCTCTTCTTGAAGTCCGACCAACCGATCGCCTTGTTGGCCGGTTGGGCGACTCCTGCGGCATCCATATAGGCGACACCGGTGGAGCCGCTTGCGTAGATGGTGGAGTTCCTGATGGTCGCGGTGGGCGTTCCTGCGAGGGTTTCCGTGGTCGCGTTGACGGATGATCCGTTCGAAAGTCCGGAGAGCGTGGGGAATGTCCAGATGGCAACCTGAGCGCCATAGGTGGCTTGCGACAGGGCAACGAGGGAGAAGACGAAGGCGGCGGGGCGGTTCAGGGATCTCATAAGGGAGAAGTCGGGCGGACGCTAGGTGCGACCGCAGGTTGATTGGAACCGGTTGGAGGTGACAATTGCGATACACGATCTAACGGAATGCGTGTCGCGATGGTCACCAAGATTCGATGGCATGAATGACGGTTTCGGATTGGATTCGCGGCCTGCCTCCCCCACCCGGCAGCTCTCCCGCAATATGAAAGAATCCCCCTTCAGGAATAATGTCTTCCTCCCGGCCCGTCATCGCGACTTGGCAACTCTCGTCCTCTCCTTGTCTTCGCTCGTCTCCATGGGCTTGCAAGCCCAAACCACGCTCTCGGCAGGCGACGTGTCGTTCATTGCCGCGGAGTCGGACACGAACGGAGCCATTGCCGACGGCTACATCGTGGTGCCATGGGTGACCCTCGCGGCAGGCACGGTGCTCAAGTTCACGGACAACGGGATGTCCAACGCGAATGGAACAGCGGCGAACACCACGGAGCACGCCTGGACCTTCACGGTCGGTGCCTCCGGTATCACCGCGGGGACGATCCTCAACTTTGGCTACGACTCGCCCACCACGGGGAGATGGAACGGCCCGGCCAGCGGCACGACCTCCGCGAACCTTGTCAACTTCACCAACGCCGGCCTGAGCACCAGCGGCGACCAGCTATTCATCTATCAAGGATCGGGGACCACGGCGAACATCGCGACCTCGCCCGCCGGAGCGGGAGCCTTCACCGGCACGCTGGTCGCCGGAATTAACTTCGGCGTCACGGCCACAACTGGCAACCCGGATGCCAACTCCACCTATGCACCGACGTCGCTGGTCAATGCCAATGCTTATGTGAACGGCGGCAATCTCGACAACGGCTACTACAATGGCGTGCGCACGGGGTTCACGAATACTTTGTTCCGATCCGCGACGGGCAATACCTCGAATTTCACGTTCGTGGACACGGTGAACGCGTCCTATAACAGGTCCACGAATTTCACGGTCGCCTCCGCGGCATCCATTCACTGGGACGCCAATGGCACGGCGGTAAACAACGGCGGCACGGGCACTTGGGACACGGGAACGAATAACCTTTTCAAGGACAGCGCGTCCGGCACGACCTACACCAGGTGGGTGAATTCCAGCTCCGGGAACAGCCACACGGCGGTATTCGGCGGCACGGCGGGCACTGTCAGCATGGGTGCCTCCGGTGCCACGGCCGATGGACTCCAGTTTACGGTGAATGGATATACCATCCAGAACAACACCGTCACCCTCGTGGACTCGGACGGTGCGGGCAGCGCCACGCCTACCATTGACGTCGTCACCTCCGGGCACACCGCCACCGTGAACGCGAATATCGCGGGAAACGCTGGTTTCACGAAGAGCGGGGCGGGCAATCTCGTCCTCGGTGCGAACAACGCCTACACGGGTGGAACGAGGATCACCGGCGGCGTGCTCCAGATCGGCAGCAGCGGAACCACTGGCAGCCTCGGAAGCGGTGCGGTCGCCAACGGGGGGTCCCTGGTTTTCAACCGCTCGAACAATTTCAACGTGGCAAACGGGATTTCCGGAACGGGAACTCTCGCGAAGCGTGGCGGAGGAACGATGACGCTGCTGGGAATAAACAACTACTCCGGTGACACCGCGGTGGAGAATGGAACCCTGGTTGTCGATGGCTCGGCGCCGAATAGCCGGATCACTGTTTCCTCGGGAGCCGCGTTGCGCGGGGATGGTACCGTTGGCGCTCTGGTTGCGACCAGCGGTTCGACGATTGGTGCGGCGGGGGACGGGGACACGGGTGTTTTCAGCACGGGGTCGATTGACCTGCGGTCGGGCAGCACGCTGGACATGGAACTCAACGGCGCCACGGCCGGGACGGGCCATGACCAGTTGTCGGTGACCGGAACTGTCAGCCTCGCGGGCGCGCTCGCGATTTCCCTGAACTTCACGCCTGTGAATGGCGATCTGCTTTTCCTCCTGATCAACGATGGCAATGATGGGATTTCCGGAACCTTCCAGGGATTGGCGAACAACTCGATCTTCACGCTCGGAGATCAGGAATTCCGCATCAGCTATTTCGCGAATAGCGGGACCGATCAGATGACCGGTGGCAACGACCTGGCGGTCATGGCCATCCCCGAGCCACAGACCGCGCTGCTTTTCGGCGGTGTGGGTATGCTGCTGCTCTTCAGGCGGCGTGAACAAAGGTAAGCAAGGTGACTTGATCATGAACCCAACGCCTCCGATCGACAGGGTCTATCTGCTGAAGAAAGTCAGCGGTCTGATGGAGGTGAAGGCGCGCCGGAGGACGTGGAATGAATTCGGCCAACGGTTGGAACGGGAAGCCTTGCCGGTCCAGCGGGCATACCATCTTGTTCCTGAACTCACCGATCCCGGTGACGGCGGAGCGTCCCCTCTTTGGCAGGAGGCGAAGGAACTGGTATTCGCGGTGATGGCGTCCGGGGAAGCGGAATTCGAATCCATCCGGAAACGGATTGCCCCCTCATCTCCTCAACCCACCCCACTGCTGCTTTCCACGCTGGGCGTGTGGCTCGCGGGGAGGCTGGGGGTTTCGGTGACGATCACGGGTCCGATGACGGCGGCGATCCTTTATGGTGTGGCCGAGTCGCCCGCGGGATGGGATGTCCTTTTGGAGAAGATGGAACCTGCGGGATCGGGGACCTTGCCGGGGCTGGCGGAGAGCGAAGCGCCGTGTTGACACGCCTGCGGCGGGAGGCGCACTCTCAGCCCATGTCGGATGACAAATCGAGAATGCCCCGGAACGAGGAAGAGGTCGTCGAATCCCCTGAATCGGAGGTTTCCGCTGCCCAGAAGCCCGCGATCCCGCCGGGCATCGCCCTGGCGTTCGTTTTGATCGCGGTGGTCGGGGCGCTGCTGATGATTTTCCTGAAGAATGGCGTGGGCGGAGGCTCCGCTGCCAAGACTTCGAACCTTTCCTCCCTCCAAGCCGAGGTGAACGCGTTGAGCACGGAGCGCAACCGGCAGCGGGCGGATCTGGGGCTCCCACCGGTGCCCGGCAGCGGTGAAGCGATTGAAGACATCGCCACGAGGCTGAAGAAGGACACCGACTCGCTGGTGGCGCTGGCCGCGACCTATCAGCAAATGATGGCCGAAAAGGATGCCCTGCTCGCGGGGAGAAATTCGGAGATCATCAAGCTGGAGAGGGACCGGAAAGAGGTGCTGGCCGGGAATGCCGCGCTGCGGGACGATCTCCAGCGCGCCTTGATCAATGGCAGCGATGCCGACCGGCTTCGCAGCGATCTGGCGGATGTGCGCGCGCAACGTGACGCGCTGGCCTCGGAACTCAAGAACCGGGGACAAGGAGTTCCTACCGATGATTACGACAACCTGAAGCGCCGCTATGACGAGACGCTGCGGGCGAAGGAATTTTTCGAAGCGAAGGTGAAGGAACTGCAGGGCGACTTGAACAAGGCGAAGCTCTTCGCAAGTTCGGAAAGCGAACTGTTGCCAGCGGCGGTGGAATTGTTCCGCAGCCTCCGCAAGCTGGAGGACGCCAAGGATGCCGACCAGTTGGAATCCTACAGCGCCTTCGCCGTGAATCTGGGGGCTGCCATGCTGAAGACCGTGAACTTCGCGACCGGATCCTCGCAGCTTTCGCCCGACATCCAGGCGATGGCGGATGGACTCCTGCCCAACGTCCCCGACGGGGATCTGATCCTGGTGGTGGGCTATGCCTCGCGCACCGGCAACCCCGAAAGCAACCAGCGTCTCTCCTCGGACCGCGCCACGGCCGTGGCTGAGTATTTCTCCGGCCAAAAGCGTCCGGGCCAACTGGTGCAGGCAGTCTATGTCGGCCAGACGGAGCGGTTCAGCAGCCGGATTCCCGAGCGCAACCAGATCTGCGAGATCTGGCACATCCGCAAGAAGTGACGCGCCATGCCGCAGCCGCCCAGACGTCCGTTTCATAAACCCGGCCGGAAACCCGGACCGCCACCCGCGAAGAAAGCCGCCGGCAATGACCGTGGCTGGGATGCCGTGGCGGCATGGTATGACAAGCTCGTCGGTGAGGCGGGCTCGGACTATCATCGCAATGTCATCCTGCCGGCCGCGCTCCGGATTCTTGATCCGAAGGCGGGGGAGGCCGTCATCGACGTCTGCTGCGGTCAGGGGGTGTTGATCGGTCCCTTGCTGGATGCGAAGGTCGCCAAGGTGACCGGCGTGGATGCGAGTCCGCGCCTGATCGAATCAGCGAAAGGACGTTTCACCTCCGACAAGCGGGTTTCACTGGTGATCGCGGATGCCTGCAAGCCCGGCGCGTGGGCGGATGGCAAGAACGATGCCGCCACCTGCATCATGGCGGTTCACGACGTGCCCGACATCGTGGGACTATTCACGAATATCTCGGACGCGCTCAAACCGGGCGGACGCGCGGTGATGGTTTTCATGCACCCCTGTTTCCGGATTCCCCGGAAAAGCCATTGGGGCTGGGATGGCGACCAGAAAATCCAATACCGCCGCCTCGATAGCTACGGCTCGGCACTTGAAATCCCCATCACCACGCATCCCGGCAAGGATAGCAGTGAGCAAACGAGCTTCCATCACCGCCCGCTTTCGGAATTACTCACCGCCATCGGCCAAGGCGGACTGGCAGTGACGGCTTGCGAGGAACTCTACAGCCACCGGCGCTCGCAGGGGAACGGCCCCTTTAGCAAGGCGGAGCACCTCGCGGCGGAAGAATTTCCTTTGTTCATGGCGCTGAAGGCCGTGAAGATCGCGTGACGCCATGTTTGTCATCTCGATTGCCGCGCTGAAGAGGAACACCGCCATCCTGCGTGAAGTGAAGGAGGCGGCCGGCTGCCATCTGGTGCTGGCGCTGAAGGGGTTTTCCTGTTGGAAGGCTTTTCCTTATTTGCAGGACGACCTCGACGGTTGCTGCGCTTCCGGACTGTGGGAGGGGAAACTCGCGCGCGATTATTTCCAGAAGCACATCGTCACCTATTCACCGGCCTACGACGGGGAGGACATCGCGGAGCTCTGCGAGTTCACGGATCACCTCGATTTCAACTCGCTGTCGCAATGGTTCCGCTTCAAGGAGCAGGTGACGGCGCACCCGCGTTTCCAAAGCGGCGAAATGCTCTGCGGCCTGCGGGTGAATCCGGAGTGCTCGACGGGTGATACGCCGATCTATGATCCCTGCGTCCCGGGTTCGCGGCTAGGCATCACGGCGGACAAACTGGCGGGTGCGGATCTAACGGGAATTTCGGGTCTGCATTTCCACACGCTTTGCGAACAGAATTCGGACGACTTGGAGAAGACGCTGGAAGCGGTTAATGATAAATTCGGCC
>CAXTTX010000045.1:16022-18386 GCA_964247045.1 uncultured Verrucomicrobiales bacterium
GGCCACCTGCTGCGCTCGCCGCAATTCACCTATTTGAACATGGGCGGTGGACACTGGATCACGAAGCCCTTCTACGACCGCGAGCGCCTCATCCGCCTGGTGAAAGAGACCCGCGCGAAATATGCCGTGGATGTCTGGCTGGAACCGGGCGAGGCCGTGGCAATCCACACGGGCGTGCTGCGGGCCACGGTAATGGACGTCTTCGAATCCGCGGGTCACAAGCTGGCCATCCTGAGCATCTCCGCGACCGCCCACATGCCGGACGTGATGGAGATGCCCTATCGACCGGATGTCTTCCTGGTGGATGAGGCTCGCTCCGACGGGAAGCCCGCGGTCGTGGAAGCGGGTGAGAACTATCACCGCGCGGGAACGGAAGGGGAGTGGATCTATCGCCTCGGCGGACCGACCTGCCTCGCCGGGGACGTCGTGGGAGATTTTTCGTTTCCGCGCGAATTGAAGGTAGGCGACGTGCTGGTGTTCGATGACATGGCGCATTACACCATGGTGAAGACAACGACCTTCAATGGCGTGAAGCATCCGCCGATTGCCTTGCAACATGAGGATGGAAGCCTGGAGGTCATCCGGGAGTTCGGCTACGAGGATTTCCGGGACCGCCTGGCGTGATCTTAAACGGTAGGGCGTGGCGGCTCGCCGCGCCGACGATGGATGCCGCCATCTCTACGGTGTTCAACCAGGGGCCGGGAGGTGGTAAAATGTCTGCTCTCTTTGTTTTAACCGGAACCACAGGGTCACCCGATCATCGGCGCGGCGGGCCGCCACGCCCTACCTTTTGAGGGGCATTTGCGTTGCCAATGCCCGGATTTTATCCACGCTTTCTCCCGGAACCCATGATCGAACGCATTCTCGCCAAACGCATCGTCCCCGTCGTTGTCCTGGACCGGGTGGAATCCGCTGAACCTCTCGCCGAGGCGCTGCTGGAAGGCGGGCTGGACATCATGGAAATCACTCTCCGCACCGCCGCCGCCGAGGAATCCATCCGCTGCATCGCCGCGAGGTTCCCTGAAATCCTGCTGGGTGCCGGAACGCTGCTGGATGTGGACCAAGTGAAACGCGCGAAGGACGCCGGAGCGGTCTTCGGCCTCGCACCGGGTTTGAACCCGACGATCATTGCCGCCGCGAAGTCCCTCGAGCTCCAGTTTTCCCCGGGCGTGATGACCCCCAGCGACGTGGAACAGGCGCTCTCTTTGGGCTGCAAGCTCCTCAAGTTTTTCCCCGCCGAAATGGCCGGCGGCGTGAACATGCTCAAGGCACTTGCCGGGCCCTACGGCCACACCGGCGTGAAATTCATCCCGACCGGCGGCGTTTCCTCCGCCAATCTATCTGCCTACCTGCAATTGCCCGTCGTCGCTGCCATCGGCGGCTCATGGATGGTGGAGAAGAAACTCGTGAATGACGGCAACTGGACGGAGATCACCCGTCTGACCCGTGACGCGCTTGCTGCCGCCGAAGCAGTCTGATAGCAGTAGCCCCTACCATGATTGCTGGCATCGAACTCGGGGGAACGAAAACCGTGGTGGCCGTGGGCACCGCGGAAGGAGAACTCATCGAGGAATGCCGTTTCCCGACGACCGATCCGGTGGAAACGCTCGGTTTCGCCAGCGATTGGCTGAGGCAGCGCGGCAATCCGGAGGCCATCGGCATCGGGTCCTTTGGTCCCATCGGCATCGTGCCCGGCCGTGAAAACTACGGCAAAGTACTCGCGACGCCGAAACCGGGTTGGTCCGGCTTTTCCCTGCTGGCGATGTTGGGAAAAGAATTCCCAAACGCCCGTCTCGTGCTCGATACCGATGTCAACGCGGCCGCCCTCGCGGAGGCACGGATCGGCGCGGCGTCCGGCATGGATGATGTGGTTTACATCACCATCGGCACCGGCATCGGCGGAGGTATTCTCTCGGGAGGCAGGCTCGTCCACGGCGCCGTCCATCCGGAATTCGGCCATTTCAAAGTCCCGAGGATGCCGGGTGACGACTATCCGGGGATTTGTCCCTTTCATGCCGATTGCCTGGAAGGCCTCGCCAGCGGCCCCTCGATGAAAGCGCGCTGGGGGATCGCCGCCAGCGAGTTGCCGGCGGATCATGAAGCTTGGACTGTACAGGCCTGGTATGTGGCACACGGGGTTCTCGCCTTGCTGGGTATCGTTTCCCCGGCAAAGGTGATCCTCGGCGGCGGAGTCTCGCAGGCCGATGGACTCCATGCGAAAGTGAACGCGAAGCTGGAGGAAATCGCCGCCGGTTATTTCCCACCGGCGATGGAAAAGGACTACGTGATCCCGCCCGCGCTCGGTCAGGAAGCGGGCATCCGCGGTGCTTTCCTGCTCGCGGCCTCGTGACAACTTCGCCTTCC
>CAXTTX010000046.1:0-278 GCA_964247045.1 uncultured Verrucomicrobiales bacterium
AAAGGGGGAACTAAACCCGAGACCACCCTTCCCTTGCCCGCCCACCAAAACACCTGCCGGCGTTGCGGCTCCACCCCCGCGACGCTTTTCCACTGCGACAGTGGAACCGCCCCGGCCATCGCCCTTTGCGACGATTGCCTCGCGGCCTCGTCCCCATGGAATGAGAGCCCGGAAGAATCCCTTTCGGATACCCGCTGCGACTACTGCGGCGCTTCCCCCTGCTCCGGCGTTCCCGACACGCTCAGCCTCATGAAAGGTGCTTCCCCGCCCCGGCACTG
>CAXTTX010000046.1:288-3828 GCA_964247045.1 uncultured Verrucomicrobiales bacterium
GCAACTCCTGCTCGCGCGAATACGACACCATCATCCAGCCGAAATTGCGGGAACTCCTGCAATCCCCTCCCGCCGCCGATCCGATGGCCGCTTTCGCCCGCATCGAGGAAGAGATGGAGCGTCACATGTCACGCCACGTCGCCCTGCGTCACAATTGAGGCTGCAACCCTTTCAGCAGCAGGCCCGCCCATCTATCAGTATTGGCAGACGCGCCAGGAGTTGAGACGCGCTCCGGGATTTGATAGGATCGGCGGATGCGAAATCTCGTCCCTCATTCCCGTGTCCTCTCCTCCCTCTGGTGGCTTCAAGTCTCGCGTCCCGGGCCTTCGTGGCCAAAGGCGAAGCGGGCTCAAATCCTCAAACAAATCTCCGGAAGGTTATCATTTGTTGCATTCGCCATTTTCCGCCGGGCAGATCCCTTCCGCAAATATCTAGCAACTCCCTGAACCTGATAACCTTGGATGAATCCCCGTCGAACTCCCACCGCTCCGGAACCCCAGCCCGATTCCAACAAAAAACGACAAAATCAGGGCTCGAAGCGGCTTTCCGCTGCAAAAATCGACAAATTTACCCCGGTTTTTGTCGGCAAAATGCCGGAAAAAGCCGCTCCGGCGAGCCGCCAACCGGACTAAATCTGCCGGACGGAAATCTCCTTGCTGGTATTTTCGCAATATGTAATGTCCGCTTTGCCTTCGTAGTTGTGCTTCTAAAATTCCGGGTTTCCACCTTTCGGAAACCCCACCAGCCAATCCCAATGCAGACCTCCCCGTCCCTTCGTCGCCTGGCCCTGCCAGCCTTGTTGTTAGGCAGCGCCTTCATTTCCCAACAGGCCCGCGCCTCCACCCACGTCTGGATCGGCGCTCCCGGTGCAAACTGGTCCGCCCCGGGCAACTGGACCGGCGGCGTTCCCACCTCCGGTGAAGCCGGCGGCACCATCGTCCAGTTCGGCGCCGGCACCACCTCCGTCTGCAACATCGCCGGCCTCATCGTGAACCAGATCAGCTTCACCGGCACGGGCAATACCATCAATGGTACCACGCCCCTGACCATCAACGGCAGCGGGCCCAGCAACAACATCCTCGACGCGGTCGGTGGCAACACGCTCTCCGCCACCCTTCCGCTCATCATCGCCGCCAGCCCCACCGTCTTCGTGAAGGTGGATGCCAACCAGCTCATCATCGCGGGCAACATCAGCGGCACCGGCTCGCTCCGCTTCTTCGGCAGCGGCGCTTCCGGCGCTACCCTGACTGGCGCGAGCAACACCTATACCGGCACCACGACGGTCGCCTCCGGCACCTTGCGGCTCAACTCGAACGGGTCCAACACCGCGGTCATTGGCAGCATTACCGTGGGTATCGGCAGCGGGGGCACGGGAGCCACCCTCCAGCTCTCGCAGTCCACGGAGATCAGCAACTCCTCCGCGATCACCGTCGAATCGGATGGCACCTTCAACTTGAACAACCTTTCCGACGCCATCGGCTCACTTTCCTTGAAGGGCGGCGCCGTTACCATCGGCTCGGGCACCCTCAACGTGCTCGGAACCTCCACGCTCACCAGCGGCACGATTTCCGGCTCGGGCATTCTGGCCCTGAACGGCAACGTCACCGCCACTTCCGCGGCCACCACCACCCTCATCTCCGCTCCGGTCACCCTCAATGGCGCGCGGACCTTCACCGTGAACCCCGGTACCACCCAGCCGGAGCTCCAGATCAGCAGTGTCATCAGCGACGGCGCTCCCGGCAGCACCCTCTTCAAGGATGGAAACGGCACGCTCCTCCTGACCACCTCCACCGCCAACACCTACACCGGGGGCACCAGCGTGAAAGCGGGTAAGATCTCTCTTAACGGCGGTTCTTCCCAGGTCATCCCGGCCGGAACGGTCACCATCGGGGATGGCACCGGCGCGCTTGGCACCGCTTCGATCGTCCTCCAGCAGTTCCAGGAAATATCCGATAGTGCGACCCTCACGGTCCTATCGGACGGCCTGTTCAATTCCGCGGGATTCAACGAGGTCATCGGTGCGCTCCAGGTGACCCAAGGCTCCGTCTCCCACGGTGCCGCTGACCTCCTGGTCACGGGTGCGACCGCCATTGCCGGAGGATCGGTGAACTTTACCAGCGGGAACTTCATCACCAGCGGGACCACCACCCTCTCCGGCGGAGGCATCATCGGCGGCAGCGGTTCCTACAAACCGGGCGGTGATATCACCGCGGCGGCCTCCGGCTCCACCGGTTCTGCCATCAACGCGAACGTCGTCCTCGCTGCCACCCGCACCGTCACCGTCAACGGACCGGGCACCGGCGTGACGCCCGAGCTCACCATCTTCGGCCTGATCAGCGAGACCGTCGCCAGCGGCATCACCAAACAAGGAACCGGCACCCTCAAGCTGGAGTCAAACGCCAGCAACTCCTTCACCGGCACGCTCACCGTCAACAAGGGCAGGGTTCAGCTCAAGGCCAACGGGGGCCGCACCGTCATCGGCCCACTCGTCATCGGTAACAACGTGGACCCGGCGAATTCCGCCATTGTCCAGGATATCCTCAGCGCCGATATCAACGACACGGTCCCAGTCACTATCAACGCGTCCGGCCTCCTCGACTTGAACCAGCGCACGGAAACGATTTCCACCCTGACCGGCACCGGCACCATCTCCCTCCCCACCGTCAATTCCACGCTCACAGTCAACAGCGCCAACACCAGCAGTTCTTTCGGCGGCAACATCATCGGAGAAGGAAAGTTCATCAAGGGCGGCACCGGCACCTTGGATCTCACCAAGGCACCCTCCGGCCATTCCGGCAGTCTCACCGCCGCCGTCGGCACGCTGAACCTCAACTACGCCACCAGCGCGGCCGGCTCCTCGAAGATCAACGTCGGCGACGGAACGGGCCTCGCAGGCAGCGCGATCCTCTCCGTCGGGGGCTCCAACCGCATCCTCTCTCCGACGAATATCGACGTGTTTCCCGACGGCTCCCTGGTGCTCAACAACAACACCATCAGCGCCGGAAACGTCACCGTCGCCACCGGCAGCATCGCCCTCGGCACGGGCAAACTTTCCGCAACTACCTTGGCGATGATTGATGGCCTGATCGGACCGAACACCGGCCAGCTCGCGATTGCCGGCAATATCACCGCCGGCTCCGACTCGACCGGTGCTGTCATCAGCGCGCAGATCGCCTTGGACCAGTCCCCCGAGATCATGGTCAATAATGGCCCCGTCGCAACGGACCTGCTCCTCAGCGGAAAAATCCTCGATGGTGCCAACGGGTCCCGCGGCTTCAGGAAGCTTGGCGCGGGCACCATGCGTTTCAATGGCCAGGTCAATACCTACACCGGCACCACCGAGATCGCCTTTGGCCCCTATGAAATGCAGGCCTCCACTTCGGTGAGCATCCCCGGCGCGCTGGTGATCGGCAATGACACGGACCCCGCCGGCTCCGCGATTGTCAGGGACATCAACCCGGCGAACATCGCAAGCACCTCGGCGGTCACGATCCGTGGCTCCGGCATTCTCGACTTCAACGGTTTTGCCGACCGCATCGG
>CAXTTX010000046.1:3838-4825 GCA_964247045.1 uncultured Verrucomicrobiales bacterium
CATCGGCACACTCTCCGGCAGCGGCCAGTTTGCCCAGGGGGCCGGAGTCCTCACCTTGGGAAATTCCAACGGCAGCGCGGCATTCTCCGGCGTCGTCACGGGTTCAGGCACGACCAATAAAAGCGGCACGGGCACGCAGACCTTCACAGGCAACAACAGCAACTACACCGGCACGACCAACGTCAACGTTGGAAAGATCGTGGCCAACAGCCTCCAAGGCGGCTCCTATTTCATCGCCGCCGGAGCGGCCTTCGGCGGCCAGGGCCAGATCGGCGGCAACGTCACCTCGAACGCCGGCGGCACCACCTATGCGCCCGGCGATCCAACCTTCCCCTCCGTCCAACTGGTCTCGGGCTCCGTCAACATCACCGGCGGCAAATACACCGTCCGCCTGGATGACACGGCATTCGTGACCGCCAGCACCGCTCGCGTGACCGGCAACCTCAACATCACCGCCTGCTCGCTGGAAGTCATCCGCGGCCTCACCGTTGATTCGAAGCCGCACATCATCGCAACCTACGGCACGCTCACCGGAGCCTTCACCAGCGTCCCCGCGGGCTACACGGTGAACTACGCCTTCAACGACGGCATCTCCTCCAACCACATCGCGATCAGCGCGCCGAAGGTGCCCGATCTCGCCGTGATCGAAGCCGGCAAGACCATCGCCGACGGCGGCTCCGCGAAGTCCTATGGCACGGTTGTTCTCAAGAAGTCCAAGACCGTGACCTATACCCTGAAGAACACCGGCGAGCAGACCTTGAAGAACATCGTCGTCACCGCGACCGGCGCGAACGCGAAGGAATTCGTCGTCACCAAGCCCTCGAAGAACACGCTCGCCCCCGGAAAAACCGTCACCTTCAAGGTGACCTTCAAGCCGAAGTCTGCCGGCAACCGCGTTGCTGCCCTCAAGATCACCAGCAACGACACCGACGAGAATCCCTACGACATCAAGCTGTCCGGCAAGGGCAAGAAGCCGAAGAAAAAATC
>CAXTTX010000046.1:4835-6797 GCA_964247045.1 uncultured Verrucomicrobiales bacterium
CCGGCTCGCTGGATACCCTGCTGGCCGGGCTCGTCGATGCGGAGGACGGCGGATCTAACAAACAAGCTGCAGCCTCCGCTTCCAAACCATCCGCGAGGGCAAACAACTCCCCCACTCCCACCGGCGAGCCCTTCACCACCTCCATCGGCGGCAGGAAATACAACACCCTCGCCCTGGGCAAATCCACGCTCGCACCCGGAACCCGCGTGCTCATCGAGGTTTCTCCGAACCTGCTGGATTGGTATAGCGGCGCGGATCACACCACCGTGATCACCGACAACAAGCGTCTCTTGGAGATCCGCGACAACACCCCCGTCACCGCGGACCGGAAACGCTTCATCCGCGTCCGTTTCCTTCCAGACTAGGAGCTGTCTGAAAAGACAGGGACCGTTATCCCTAACAGTCCGGTGGGGGCAGGTCCCGCCGCATGGATCGGCCAAGGTTCGGAAAAGGAGCCTGCGGGCTCTCAAGCGGCCAATGCGGCGACCTTCATTCCGGCAGCTCATGTGGCGCAGCAGGAAGCCGGTCCCAGCCATGGGGCGTTCGTTCGAACCGCTCCGTGGAAGCGATCATGAACTCTCCGGCCGACGTATCAAATTCCAAACATTCAATGGTGATGTGCCCTGACTCCACGTGAAGGACATTGAAGGAATTCGGCACACCGCGGACGCGGCTGGAGATCGCGGTTCCCGCCTGCACGAAGATGGCCGAGTAACCCTCGATTTGATACCGCCGCGAGGTGCCACCCGCCACGGCCACATGCATGTGCCCGGCCAGAAGCAAGTCCACCCCGCAGGCGGATAGCGGTCCCATCGCCTTTTCCGCGCGTCCCACCAGGTCATCCTCATCCGCGTTTTCCGGAAGATCGAAAGGGTGATGGGTCACGACGATCTTCACCACGCCGTCCGGGATGCCCTCCATCCGGCGCTGGATCTCATTCATCTGTCCCCGGTTGATCCGGCCGCTCTTGAGGGTGAGCGAGCGGGCCGTGTTGATTCCCAGCACCGCGATCGCGTCATCCTGATAGAAGGGCAGCAGGTCGTCCGTGATGTATCGCTTGTAATTCGCCAGCGGACGGATGAAGCGGCGGAAGACGTTGTGCAACGGCACGTCGTGGTTTCCCGGAACGATGATTTGCGGCGCGGGCAGACGGTTCAGGAACTTCCGGGCCTGTTGGAATTGGCGGGTGCGCGCGCGTTGGGTCAGGTCTCCGGAAACAATGGTCACCCGCGGCCGGATCTGTCGGACCATCCGCAGCAGCGGCTCCACCGTCTCCGGCTGGAGCCGCCCGAAGTGGAGGTCTGAAAGATGGACCAGCGTCGTCATCCTGTTATTCCGTCAATTTCCGCGCGGGAACGAAAACCCGCAACGACTTTGGCACCACCCGGTAATTCAGCGGCGCGGACATCCGCTGGATTTCCCCGTCCGTCGCCACCGTCAGGTGATGCCTTCCCACCTTGATCACCGCCTCCGTCGCACAAAACGAATCAAAGTCCTTCCCCGCGTGCAGCCGCCCGAAAAGCGCCCGCACCGCCAGCAGGAACAAGCGGAACGGCGAGGTGGCATGGGCCACGAAAAAACTCAGCTCCCCGCAATCGATACACTTCCGCGTGCCGATCCGGGTCGTCTCCAATTCATAACGGTTGTTGCCCACGAACAGGAAGGGCGTGCGGCGGCGCATTTGTTTTCCACCCGCCGCCAGTGTGGTTTCCAGCACGGGAAAACGCCGTGCCGTGGTGAAGGCCGCGCGCAGGAAGGCGATCCATTTCCTGCGGTGGTAATGCCGCTGGTGAGCCTCCCGCCCGCGCACCACGGACGGATAGATTCCCACGCTCGAGTTGTTCAGGAAAACGCGTCCGTTCACCTCGGCCGTATCCACCAGCGCGGAGTTCCCCTCGCGGATGACCTTCACCGCCTGCTCCAGATCCACCGGGATTTGCAGATCCTTCGCGAAGTGGTTCA
>CAXTTX010000046.1:6817-9233 GCA_964247045.1 uncultured Verrucomicrobiales bacterium
CGGTAAAACGCCCAGTGTCTTGTCCGTGCCCACCAGGAACCCCGCCACCGCGCTGATCGTTCCATCCCCACCCGCCGCCACGATCACCGGATCATCCCCGGCCGCGGCCTGCTTCGCGGTCTCCTCCAGTTCCTCTCCGGAATGCACCAGATGAACATCAAGTTCGCCTGGCTTCGCTTGGAAAAAGCCTTCCAAACGCTCGCACAAGGCCTCCGCATCCTGTTTGCCACTACCGGCGTTGACGATGAGGATCATGGCAGCAAGGGCGGCGTTTCAACGACAAGGGTGGCATTTTCTCCTCACAGCTAACTCACAACCCGCAAAGCACAACCGGCAAAAGGAAGATGCTGGGATACGAGGGGGGAATCCCCGGAGAGCAAGGCCCCGGAATCAACGGTATTTTCCCCGTCTTTCGAGGCTTGAACAACCGGCACCCCCACCCGCAGACTCCTGCCCCGCTCCGTGCGGGTCCATCCTGCCTTCCTTCCATCCATGTCCAGTTCCCCTGAGATCCGCGTTTTCGCCCCCGCCACGGTGGCGAACGTCGCCTGCGGTTATGACGTCCTCGGCTTCGCCATCGATTCGCCGGGTGACGAGATCGTCGTCCGCCATTGCGAAAAACCCGGCCTGCACATCACCAAGATCACCGGGGACAACGGGAAACTGCCGAAGAACCCGGCCCAGAACACCGCCGGCGTCGCCGCGCTGGACTTGCTGAAACACCTCGGTATGACCGACCGCGGCATCGAGATGGAGATTCACAAGAAGATGCCCTTCGGCTCCGGCCTCGGTTCCTCCTCCGCCTCCGCCGTCGCGGGTGCCTATGCGGTGAACAAGCTCATCGGCGAGCCGCTCAGCAAAAAGCAGCTCCTGCCCTTCGCCATGGCCGGCGAGGCCTCGGCGGACGGCGCGTGGCACGCGGACAACGTCGCGCCCTGCCTTTTCGGCGGCATCGTTTTCATCCGCTCCAATGACGAACTGGACTTCGCGCAGATCCCCGCCCCCGCCAATCTCTGGGCCGCCGTCGTCCACCCGGACATCGAGATCCTCACCAAGGTCGCCCGCGAGATCCTGCCCAAGGAAATCCCGCTGGAGAACGCCACCCAGCAGATCGGCAATCTCGGCGGCCTGCTTTGCGGCCTCATCCAGGAAGACTACGGCCTCATCTCGCGATCCATCCACGACGTCATCGCCGAGCCCCGCCGCCAGAAGCTCATCCCGGACTTCTACAAGGCGAAGCGCGCCGCCCTCGCCGCGGGCGCGCTCGGCTTCTCCATCTCCGGCGCCGGTCCTTCCGTCTTCGCGCTCTGCGAGGGAGAGGAAACCGCCCGCAAGGTGGCCGATGCCATCAGCAAGGTCTTCTCCGCCATCCCCGTCGGCAACCAGGCCTACGTCTCCCGCATCAACCCGCGCGGGGTGCATGAGGTGAAGGATGGGGCGAAGGCCTGAGGAAGGAGAATCCGCACAAGGACCTTCCTCAGGACGGAAGCCCCCTCGGAACAAAAGATTTTCAAAACCGGTCCGGGGTCTCATGCTCAGGGCATGCAGCAGACGTTCAACGTCGTCATTGAGCGCGATTCCGAAGGCTGGCTCGTCGCCAGCGTTCCCTCCCTGCAAGGCTGCCATAACCAGGCACGGTCCTTCGATGAACTGGACTCCCGGATTCGCGAAGCCATCGCCATCTGTCTGGAGGATGATCCGGATTTCGTCCCATCGGAGTTTGTCGGCGTGCAACAGGTTGCCCTGGAGGTCTGAACGGAAACTTACTCATTAAGTTTTTGGGCGCAGATTGACCTTTCCCTCAAGCAGATTGCAAAGTGAGGCATGGGCAAGTTGCCAAACATCACTGGTGAAGAACTGATCAAAGCCCTGACAAAGGCAGGATTCTCGGTGGTTAGAACCAAAGGCAGCTCATCGGATGGAACATCCTGATGGCAGAAACACCACGGCCCTCGTCCATGGCCAGGAAACCCTTGGACCGGGTATCCTGCTGAAAATCCTGCGCGACTTGGATTTAAATCGTGAAGATCTCATAAACCTCCTCTGACCCGACTCCTGTCGTTCCCTTGGTTCCAGCCTCCAAATGCTTTCTTTTATGGCCACCGGCAATGACTCCGAATCCCGCCTCCGGGAAGAAATGCGCCAAGCTCGTCTCAACATGCCGCGGAGAACCTTTGAAGAAGCGTGGGCCCAACATGACGTTGCTGTGATTGCTTCACGGAATTTCCGTCGGGAGAATGCCTCCGGCTCCGGGCATGGGCCTGCTAAAAGTGCCGCTTCCACACAACCAAACGATTCCGTCGACTGAAGGCATTTGATCTGCGTTCCGCTTCACATCCGCGATTCCTCCGGGACGTCCGGGCGGATGAAGGGCTCCCGGTCTGAATTGACCTTCCCCCTCCCACATGGGATCAAA
>CAXTTX010000046.1:9243-10776 GCA_964247045.1 uncultured Verrucomicrobiales bacterium
CATGTCCCAAACAGCATTTACCCCCGCCACCATCGTTCTCCCGGATTGCTGGCAGCGGGGGCAAAATTGCCGTTTAAGGCGGGGAAATTCTTAGCTCCCGACCGGCTCTTGCGCCAGTGAAAGGTGCCTTCAAAGCCCTGATCCTCCCGTGGTAGGAAGCATGAACAGGCCGTGGTGGAATCCCTTACAGATTGCACGGATTATCCTGACCCGGACTAGGCCGTCTCCGCAGGAGGCAGCCGAGCCGGAAGCCGGAGCCGCGCCCCTTCACACTGCGACTTTTCCGCGAAATGCCATCCGGGGCTTGGCAATTCGCTCCGGGAACCCAATCCTCCCCCTGCCGCGCCCACTGCTTTGCCAGCCTCTTCTCGTCCCTGCCAACTGAACACTAGCAACTAGCAAACTTCTTCAGTGCTTTATCATTCCACCACCACCCCTTCCCACCGGGTCGACCTCAAGGAAGCCATCCTCCGCTCCCTGCCGCCGGACAACGGGCTCTACATGCCGGACACCCTGCCCACCCTCGACCCCGCGTTCTGGCAAATCTGGCGGCACCTCAGCTTCCAGGAAATCGGCTTCGCCGTCGCGGACGCGTTTTTCGGCGAGGACGTGCCGACCGACGCCCTCCGGGAAATCGTAGAAGGCACGCTGGCCTTCGACGCGCCGCTGGTGACGCTCGCGCCCGGCGACCACATCCTGGAGCTTTTCCACGGGCCCACCCTCGCCTTCAAGGATTTCGGCGCGCGCTTCATGGCCCGCCTGATGGCCTGGCTCACGCGCGATGAAAACCGCCCGCTGACCGTGCTGGTCGCTACCTCCGGGGACACCGGCGGCGCCGTGGCCTCCGCCTTCCACAACGTGCCGGGCACCCGCGTGATCATCCTCTATCCACAGGGCAAGGTCTCCGGCCTCCAGGAAAAGCAGCTCACCGCCCTCGGCGGAAACATCACCCCACTCGAGATCCAGGGTTCCTTCGACGATTGCCAGGCGCTCGTGAAATCCGCCTTCCTCGACCGCGAACTGGCCGAACGTCTGAACCTCACCTCCGCGAACTCCATCAACCTCGCCCGGCTCGTTCCCCAGAGCTTCTACTACATCCACGCCGCGCGCCAATTGCCGGAAGGCGTGAAGCCCGTCTTCGTCATCCCCTCCGGAAACTTCGGCAATCTAACCGCCGGCCTGCTGGCGATGCAACTCGGCCTGCCGGTGGATCACATGGTCGCCGCCACCAACCGCAACGACGTCGTCCCCGAATACCTCCGCGCGGGCGAATACAATCCCCGTCCCAGCGTGGCGACGATTTCCAACGCGATGGACGTTGGCGCGCCCTCCAACTTCGTCCGCATGCAGGCGCTCTTCGGCGGCTCGTGGGACGCCATGAAAGGCCGCGTCGCCGGCATGACCTTCACCGATGACCAGACGCGCGCCGCAATCCGCACCGTGAAGGCGCTATACGACTACGAGATCGACCCGCACGGCGCGATCGGCTGGCTGGCCGCCCAGAAATGGCGCGCCGCGCACCCCGCCTCCAGC
>CAXTTX010000046.1:10786-14902 GCA_964247045.1 uncultured Verrucomicrobiales bacterium
CCCGTCCAAGTTCCCGGACGTAATGGAAGCGGAACTCGGCACCGGCGTCATCGGGATCCCCGAGCGGCTCGCCATCCTCGCCCAACGTGAGAAGGTCGCCACCCTCCTCCCCGCGGACAAGAGCGTCTTCCACAACTGGCTGAGCTCCTCGGTCTGATCCCCGCACGAAGCGCCTTGGACTGGGGCAGTCCCTGCTGCCGCTTTCAGCAAGCAGCCCTGCTGCGGTCTTCCCGTGCCGCGTCCAAACTGAATTCCCGGTCACCTTCCATTCCGGCCCCCGCAACTTCGACTCATCCCCGGGGTTCCCATCCCGGCACGCCATGAAGAAACTCGCCGGACTCATCATCGCCTTCGGCATCCTGCTGGTGTTTTTCTGGATCGTGGAATTTCTCTGGCCCGCCGTGAAAGGCCAGCGTCGCGTCCGCAAGGGCTTCGTCACCGACCTGTTCTACTGGTTCTTCACGCCGCTCATCTCAAAGTCCGCCGCACAGCTCGCGGTGCTCATCGCGCTGGTGCCGGTGTTCCTCCTTCTCGGCCGCGACCTCTCGCGGGAAGCCGTCATGGCCGGCTACGGACCCGTGCTCGCGCTGCCAATGTGGCTGCAGGCGGTTCTGCTGCTCTTCCTCGGCGACATCATCAGCTACTGGACGCACCGCTGGTTCCACGGTCGCAGCTTGTGGAAATTCCACGCCATCCACCACAGCTCCGAGGATCTCGATTGGCTATCCTCCGTGCGCCTGCATCCGGTGAATGAAATCGTCACGCGGGTTTGCCAGGCAGTGCCCTTTGTCGCCCTCGGATTCTCCCCCGCCGTGATCGCGGCCTACCTGCCCTTCCTCACCTTCTACGCGATCTTCGTCCATGCGAACGTGACGATCCCCTTCGGTCCGTTGAAATATGTCGTCGCCAGTCCGGACTTCCACCGCTGGCACCACACCGCCGAGGAAGAAGGCATGAACAAGAACTTCGCCGGCCTGTTCCCCGTCGTGGACATGATCTTCGGCACCTTCCACATGCCCGCTGGCAAACGCCCCGAGGTCTTCGGCATCCGCAACAACACCGTGCCGGATACCCTGTTAGGGCAGTTCATGTATCCGTTCCGCAAGGCTTCTCCGCCACGGGGAGACGCTCCGGATAAAATTCCCGCGAGCACCAAGCCCTGACCCATCCGGATTACTCCCCGCCTTCCTGACGCCATTCCACCACCCACGGCGCATTGGCGGGCTGGCTCCGCAGCCATGCTGGCTTCGAGACAAGATGTCGAGGATAACGCCGACTACCTGATAAAATGGGTGGGCGAGGACAACTACCGCAAGGTGCTTGCACTCTATCCGCCCGGAAAGGCGAAACAGCGGAAGCAGTCCAAGAAGCAGAAGAAAAAGAAACGATAACAGGCCATCTATTCACTTCGCGATCATCTCCAGCGCCTGCACATCCGCTTCCTGGTGCTTGATCATTGTCCCGGCGAGCGCCTTCACCTCGTCATGCGTCGCGCGCTCGGCCGCCAAACGGGCAAGCTCGATACCTTGCCTGTGATGCGCGATCATCCCTGCCGCGAAATCCTTGTCGAACTCCGCGCCCTTCGCCTTTTCCAACTTTTCCAGCGCCTTTTCCTGATCCTTGACGATGTCTTCCGGCATCTTCTGCACACCGGGAGATTGCTTGTGCCATTCGCGCAGCCACTTCTCCGTCTGGTCGGCTTCCTTGCCCTGGACTTCGACCATGGCCGTGGAAAGCGCGCGCAGTCCGGTATTCTCGGTGTGGGTGCTCGATAGACCGGCCATGCGGATGCCGACGTGATGGTGCTGGCTCATCAGATCCAGGAAAGAAGCCTCGAACTCATCACCGGTTTCCTTCGCGAGAATGCGCGCCAGTGGATCGGTTGCCTTCGACTCGGCCGAGGGCTTTGATTCCGCGGCGGCGGTTTCCTTCGCATCGACAGACGCGGTTTCCGCCGGCTTTTTCGCCGGATCCTTGTCCGGGTTTTCAATGCCTTGATGATGGGGTTCATCCGCAGCCGGTACGTCAGGAGACAGAAACAGCGTGGCAACCGCGAAAGTCGTGGGGAGGATCAGATCGGTGATTTTCATAACAATGGATTTTAAGTATGCAGTTTCATCTCGCAGGAAACGTGCCGCCCCATGCCGGTGGAGCCTCGCCGCCGCTTGGAATCAAGGCTTTCGGGCGGTCAAACCTCCCGGAAAGGACTCTTGCCCCCATAGTGGACCATCCACGATCGGGGCATTCTGCAATGTTACCCGGCAAACCGGCAGAGAGTTGCATGCCGCACGGTGCGAAGACGGATCGTCCTGAAAGACGCGATTCCATGGTCCTGCTTGGTTTACCAGTGCTTCCCCACCCGCCTATGGGCCGTGGCACGGGTCCTGCGAAGGGGACCCAGCCGCCATCTTGCCCGCGACCCCTGTATAGCTCCAGACACCTGCATATCTTCCACCCACCACCCATTTCCCATGATCACCATCTATCAATGCGGCTGGCTCTCACTGGCTTTTCTAACATCATTCACCCCGGCGGTTGCGGAACCGGCACCCGAACCGGAGAAGATCACTCCCTCCGCGGAAACAAAAGGCAACGGTGCCTCATGGCGCGCTTCCGAGATCATCGGCACCGAGGTGAAGAATGCCGGTGACGAAAAAATCGGCGAGGTGGAAGATTTGATAATCGACCTGAAAAGCCAGGAAATACTCGGCGTGGTGATCTCCACCGGTGGCTTCCTCGGAGTCGCCAACACGCTGAGTTCCGTGCCTGCCACCGCCCTCCGCTACGACGCCGGTGCCAAGGCTTTCAAGACACGCCTCACCAAGGACGAGCTCGGCATGTTGCCGCGCCACGACGCTAAAACCTGGGCGAAAAACTGGTCGGCAACTCGCGCGGCCCTCGATGAAAAACTCGGTGGCCCGCCTGAATCCAGCCCGGAGCCCGGGAAAACCACCACGACCGCGGCGGGGACCGGGACGGATCTCACCGCCATGAACCAGGGTAGCGGCGAGTTCGACATCAAGACCACCCGCGACATCCGGTCCGCACTCGTCGACTCGAAGCTGTCCTTCAGCGCGAAGAACATCCAGATCATCACCCGCGAGGGCAAGGTCACCCTCAAGGGCATGGTCAACAGCGACGAGGAACACCAGGCCGTCCTGGAGCTCACGGACAAACATGTCGGCAAGTCGATGCTTTCGGATCACCTGGAAGTCCGGAAAGGGAAGGATAACTAACAGCCCATCGCGCCGCCGCGCGGGAATCGATTCTCCACGACAGTCTCTTTTGATTTCAAGTTTCTCATAACAGCCATGCAAAAGCACCATACCGTTTATGCCATCGCCACCTCCGGGGAACAGGCGGATGAAATCATCAAGAACCTGCTGCTCGCCGGTTTTGAAACGAACGATATCTCGGCCTTGTTTCCGGACAAGGAAAGCAGCCACGAGTTCTCCCACGAGCGCCATACCAAGGCACCGGAGGGTGCCGTCGCGGGCGTCGCGGCAGGTGGCCTCATCGGGGGCACCCTGGGCCTGTTGGCCGGCATCGGCGCGCTGGCGATTCCCGGCGTCGGTCCGCTGATCGCGGCGGGCCCGCTGTTAGGTGCGCTCAGCGCGGCGGCGGCGGGTGCAACCGTGGGCGGCGTGGGAGGCGCGATGATCGGCATGGGCATTCCCGAGTTCGAGGCGAAGCGCTACGAAAACCGCGTGGAGGAAGGAAACATCCTCATCTCCGTGCACGCCGTCGATAACGGTGAGATCGCCCGCGTGAAAGACGTCTATGAATCCGCGGGGGCCGAAGACATCGCCGTCACGCATATGAACGACCGCGAGGAAAAGGCGGAGCGGTGATTCACCCCGACGAGGAAAATCGCGTCCGCCCTATTGTTCCCTTCATGACGGACCGCGGGACGCATACCTATCTGGAAGACCACCGGATTTCAGTGGCGCGGGAGCTGTCCCGGTGAATAAATGACGGCAGACGGATGACCGTGGAAAATCACAGCCCCTCCCCTTCGCGCGGACGCCGGAAAAAATGGCCTTGGATGGTTGCCGGGCTTTTGCTCGGCCTCCTGCTCGTGGTCGAGGCCCTGCGCGTGCAGCGTGCCGTGGACGA
>CAXTTX010000046.1:14912-18095 GCA_964247045.1 uncultured Verrucomicrobiales bacterium
CCTCCTGCTCGTGGTCTGGGTTGGCGGCTCCCCCTTCGTCACCCGGAAAATCGAAACGCTGCTGCGCGAGTCCCTGGCCAAACGCCAGTTGGAGATGACATGGCAGGGCGGCGCGTGGGATCCCTTCCGCGGCATGCACCTGAAGAACGTGAAGCTGGTTTCGACTGCGGACGGGGCAAAGAAGCCGGTTGCCGAATTGGATAATCTCAAGGTGTCCTTCTCGCTCTGGCAATTCATCAGCGGCGGTCAGGACCGCGTGGTCTATTGCGGCACGGATGACGCGAACATCGTTCTCACCGACCCGCAGGGCTCCGTTGCATTGGAAGACGCGACCCTGCGGGTGGAGGTGCGCCCCCGCCAGGACATCCGCGTGACCCGCGCGCATGTGAAAAAGGCCGGTGCCACGGCGGATGCCACCGGCGAAATCCTCCTTAGTCCGGTACCAGCAGCGGAGGATGGCCCCTTCACACTGAACCTCGGCGCCCTGCGGGCGACGATCGCCTCGCTCGATTTCAAGGACGGCACCGGTCCCTTCAAGGTGAAGGGGAAATTCCACGTGGATCTATCAGGCGACGAATCCACCTGGAATGTCACCGCGGACGCCACCGGCACGAAGGTGGACTACCGAGGCATCCTGCTGGACAAGGCGGAGGGCACCATGGATCTGAAATCGAGCGGCGGTTCGGTGATCAAAACCATTTCCTGGTCCCCCTACGGCGAGGTGCGCGGCGAAATCACGCGCGAGAACTGGCACGGGGGAACACCTCTGTTTTTCGCCGGCACGGCGAAGGACCTTCAGGGCCGCGAATCCGGCTTCAAGGGCGTCTATCAGGAGAAGACCTTCACGCTCGAGCGCTTGGCCGGCTCCGCTGACCTGCTGGAAATGTCAAAAGCCGCGCCGGGGATCGTCAAGATTCCACGGGACAAGGTGAAGTTCACCGCCTTCGAGCACGTGGACATCCGCAACCTGCGCTGGCGCCAGGAAGGCGGGCCGCGGCTGAGTGTCGAATCCGTGGCGGTGAAGGGTGGCACCGTGGCGGTGGACTTCGGTGGCGAGGACGTGGCACTCAGGAACCTTTCCGTCGCCGCTGCCAGCAACGACGGCAAGGCCTGGCAGATCCGCGAGGCAAAAGCCGGTATATTCAGCGGCACGCTCACCGCCAGCGGGGACTATGCGGATGGCAAGCTCCGCGACGCCCGCGTGTCCGCCGAGGGCCTGCGCATGGCCGAGCTGAAACTGCCCGGCGGAGATGACAGCGGCAAGGAGCGGCCCGGCATTCTCGCCTTCAACTGGCGCGGCACGCTCGACTTCGACGGCAAGGCGATGGACGGCGGCGGCTCGATGCGGATGGACAAGGCCCCGGTGGTGCAGGTCCCCTTGTTGGACCAGGTGTACGACCTTTTCACCGTGCTGGTCCCCGGGATCGACCGGTCGAAGGAAGGCAGTTTCGAAGCGGACTTCCAGGGTGACGGCGACTTGGTCCGGGTCAACCGCTTCGAGGCGCGCGGCGGCTCACTCACCGTCAGCGCGACCGGCACGGTGAACCTGGAAAAGAAACGCGTGGACGGCAAGGCACGCGGCAAGCTGAACGGCCTCCCCGGCTTGGTCACCAGCCCGCTCAGCCGCTTGCTCGAAATGGAAGTGGCCGGCCCATTTGACGACATCCGCGTCAAACCCTTGGGTGGCACGAAACTCGTCTCCAACGCCGCCTCCGGCACCGTGGGCGTCGCCGTCGACACCATCGAGGAAGGCGCGAAGATCACCGGCACCGTCATCAAGGAAGGCATCAAGTTACCCTTCCGCCTGCTCGGCGGGAAGAAGGACGGCGAGAAGAGGGAGAAGTCCGGGAGCCCACAAGATTGAACTGACGGCCCGGCAGGACATACAATCAAGAGCCTTGAAAGATCCTGATGATTGGGATTCCCTAGAGAATCTCCCCTGAGTATGATCACACAGTGCAAGGGCCATGAAGAATCAATTCATCCGCAAAATTACGCTCAGGAACTACAAAAGCATCGCTTCGTGCGCGATTGATTTGCCGCGTTTGTCTTTTTTGATTGGACCCAATGGTTCCGGAAAAAGCAACTTCCTCGATAGTTTCCGGTTCGTATCAGACTCTCTCAAGACTTCCTTGGATCATTCCCTGCGTGATCGAGGAACAATCAAGGAGGTGCGGCGCCGATCCGGCGGCCATCCAAATCACTTTTCGATTCGCTTGGATTTCAACCTTCCAGACGGAGGCCACGGTCACTTCAGCTTTCGCGTAGGAGCGCGCAAGGACGGGGGATTCGAAGTCCAGAGGGAAGAGTGTCGCGTCATTGACAAGAATTTGACAGATAATTTCTACCACGTCCAATCGGGAAGATTGATAGAATCGTCATTGAAATTAATGCCCGCGGCATTGCCTGATAGATTATTTCTGGTAAATGCTTCCGGACTGCCAGAGTTCAGGCCTGCATATGATGCCCTTTCGGGTATGGAAGTTTATAATCTTAGCCCGGCGGAAATACGATCAATGCAAAAGCCTGATCCCGGAGAGATCCTTCGCCGAGAAGGAAGTAACCTCGCAAGCGTTTTTCAGAATCTTGACGATGCGCACAAGGACCGTGTAAACGAATACCTGTCGAGAATCGTGAAGGGACTTTCCGATGCCAGGACAAAAGTGCTCGGTTCACAAGAGACGATTGAATTCCGTCAAGCAGTAAAGGGCCAACGACATCCCTGGACTTTTTTAGCGTCGTCGATGTCAGACGGCACATTGCGCGCGCTTGGAGTTCTGGTGGCGGTTTTCCAGAACCGCTCGGATGGTGATTCCACCCCAATGCTCATTGGATTGGAAGAACCTGAAATGGCACTGCACCCCGCCGCTTCGTCCGTTCTCCTTGGAGCCCTGAGACAAGCCTCCCAACAGTCCCAGATTGTCGTTACCAGCCACAGCCCCGACCTTTTGGACAATCCCGACATTCCGGCGGAATCGATCTTCGCAGTCGACAATTTGGACGGGGTTACCCGCATCGGCGGCATTGATGAAGCGGGACGCAAGATATTGCGGGATCGACTTTTCACGGCTGGCGAATTGCTCCGGCAAAATCAATTGGTCGCGGATCCCGCAAGCCTATCAGAAATCAAAGACGAGCGCCAACTGAATCTCTTTGAGTTTAGCGAGAAATGAGCGAGGTTTT
>CAXTTX010000047.1:0-8516 GCA_964247045.1 uncultured Verrucomicrobiales bacterium
GCGAGAATGTGCATGTCCTTCGCCGGTCCGCGCTGGCCGTGGTAGAGCTCGTCGTCCTGGTGCTTCCACACCTTCGGCAGGCCCTTGAAGATGGGATTCTCCGCATCCACGGTGGTCATTTGGAAAGCATGCTGCTTGCCGTGGCCCGCGCCCGGCCCCTCACCCTTCGGAACGCGGACTTGCTCCAGCTTTTCGTTCAGATAGACGCGCTCGCCGCCGTTGGCATCCCGCCACAACAGGCCGGTCATCTCCTCGTATTCCGCCCAGCCGCCGAAGGAGTTGTTCGCGGCGTGCACCAGCACCACTCCGCCGCCCTTCTTCACATGCGCCGTGAAGTCCGCCTTCACCTTCTCCGGCCACATCTTGCCGTTGTAATCGCTGACCACCACGTCCTGCCCCTCGAACTTCGGCTTCCACGCCGACCAAGCGTCGTCCGGAGCCTTGTCCGGAGGGGTCGTGGTCACGGTGACCTGGAAGCGGCCGCTTTCCTCGAGGATTTTCTGGATCATCGGAGTCGTCCGGGCCCAGTCATGGTTGTTCTGGCCGGTGACGATCAAGGCATTGAGCTTCTCGGCGGCGCCCGCCGTGGGAACGGCCAGGCAAATGGCCGCCACTCCGGAAATCAACGCCTTCAATGGATGGGAAAAGATCATCGGGTTCTTGTCAGCTTTTTGAATTTTGCAGGACCTCCAGCTCATGGATCGACCAGAAGTTCCCGTCCGCGCGGCCCGTCTGCGTGATGCGGATGAACTTCGCGGGCACCGGCTTGAACTCGATATCCGTGACCGATCCCTTCGCCTGGCCCTTCGCGAGCGGCGCGCTCCATTCCTTTCCGTCGATGGAAACCGTGAGTTCGTAACCGCGCGGGTAATCGTTGCCGGACTCGGTGGTGTCCAGGATCACTCCGGTCACCGGCGTCTCCTTCTCCAGCTCGATCTGGAACCACATGCCAGGTTCCATGAACTTCTCCGTGGTGTAGCGTGAATCCGCGCTGCCATCGATCGCCTTGTTCGCATCGCCGCCATTTGCGCTGGCGGTGACCTTCAGCTTGCTGGTCGGGATCACCTGCGGCAGGCGGTCCCGCAGTTCCTCATAGGTCCACGGTTGCGAACGGTCCGACGTGTCCTTGCGGGCTTGTGCCACATCGCCCGGTGTCACGAAGCTCCCGCGGTTGCCGAAACTGTTCCTGACGTAGCTCAGCACGCTGGCGATCCACTCGTCGTCGTTGTTCGCCATCGGGATCATCAGGCCCTCGTATTTTTTTCCGTCGATGGGTCCTTGCATGCCTTTCAGCAGCACATAAAGTCCGCCCCGCGGGTTGGAATTGATCGTCTTCGATCCGGCCAGCGGCGGTGCCAGCATCGCGCCCTTCATGCCCGCGATTTCCAGGCCCTTGCCGTTCTCGCCATGGCAGGTCGCGCACAGCGTGGCGTAAATTTCCTCGCCCTTTTTCATCAGCGAGCGCTCGCGGTCGGAGAGGTCCGCCAGCTCCTGGCCGGGCGCGAGGGTGAGATACGCGCCAATTTGCTTCACGCCCTTCGCCTTCGAGCTGGCAACCGTTTCCGCAACCATTTCGGTCGCATCCGGCCAAGCGAGATACTTCGCGGTCATGCAAGCCTGCAAAACCACCTCCGGGTCCGCATCCTTGGCGAGCTTCTCAATGTCCGCCCGGAACGAGGCATCCCCCGCGCGGAAAAGCGATTCACTCACGCGGATGCCCGCGATACGGACCTGCGGGTGCTTGTCCGCCATCGCGAGGCGCACGATCTCCGGGGTGGCGGCATCGAGTCCTTGCAGCGTCCACAGCGCGTGGACCTTGGCGAGGTACGGCGCGTTCGCGGCGCGGATGCCGCGCTCCAGCACGGGCACCACCGAGCGGTCCTGCCTCAGGATGATCTGCCGCTGGGCAGTGTCCCGCCACCAGCCGTTCGGATTCGCGAGATGGGAAACAAGCTGCGCCGTCGTATCGGAATACATCCGCGGTTGCTTCACTTTCTTCGTGGAATCATGGACCAGCCTCCAGACACGGCCCTTACCGGTGATCTTATCGAAGGAGTATTTCTCAACGATCTCCCGCAGGTAGCTGCCCTTGTTCACCCAGTTCGCTTCCTGGATGATGCCACGGTACATGTCCGTGATATAGAGCGTGCCATCCGGCGCGGTGGTCATGTTCACCGGGCGGAAACAAAGGTCGTCGGACCGCAGGAACTCGCCTTTCCCGGCCTGGTAGGGATTCGAGAGAATCTTCAGCCCGCCATCCATGGACACCTTCGCGCGCCGCACGAGACGGCCCACCGGCTCGCCGAAGAACACGTCTCCCTGCAACTCGGCGGGCAGCTGGTCGCCGCGGAAAACCTCGATGCCTGCTCCCGAGCTGAATCCCTTCAGCGTGCCATCCGGTTCACGCACGCGGCTCAAGCCGCCTTGGAAATCCTTCGCGCCCACGGCGGGGAAGAGTTCCTTGAAGCCGTCCTGGAACTGGTCCTGCGGATTGAACATGCCATAGACCACCGGTGCCTGGAAACTGACGGGGCCTTTCTCGCCGCCGGCGTTCACATAATACAGGCTGCCATGGTTGTCCTGGCCCAGGCCCCACTGGCCGTCGTTCGGCTTCGTCTCCTCCTTGATGATGCCATCCGGGGTCCATCTCAGGCGGAAGCTGTTATAAGTCGTGTAGATCGCGTTATCGAGCGCCCATACCAGGCCGCTCGGCTGGTGCTCCAGGTTTCCGCCACGCGGTCCGCCCTTCCACCAGAGTTCTTTCTGGTCCGAAACACCGTCGTTGTTCGTGTCCGTGTAAAGGTAGAGGTCCAGCGTGTCGGTTTCATTGACCACGATCTGGCCCTTGCCCAGCGGCAGGATCATCCGCGGCAGCATCAGGTTGTCCACGAAGACGGTGTGCTTGTCGAAGGTGCCGTCGCCATTCGTGTCCACGTGCATGGAAATCCGGCTCGTCGGGACCCGTTGGCCATTGCCGTCGATGTCCTGCATGTAGGTCCGCATCTCCGCCACGAACATCCGTCCATCGCCGTCGAACACGGTCACCACCGGCTCCTTGATCTCCGGCTCGGAGAGCACGAGCTCCATGTGGTAGCCGGGCGGCAGCTGGAAGCTTTTCGCCTCGTCCGCGGCGTTGCGGCCAATCGCGGGCGGAGGTGGCGGGGACGTCGCGGCCTCGCCGTACAAGACGGCGGCACTGCCTAACAAAATGGCGGGGATGGCGTGTTTCATCGTCATCATGGCATCGGTGAATCCGCCCCCAGTTTTCCATTCATCATCATTTTTCCAGATTTGGTCAGGTTCAACCACCAGCCCGCGGGCTTGCCTTCATTCGTGATGAAGCGGCCCCACGCATCCTGGAGGGCGGCATCGGGCACGGGTTGGCGCGGCATGCCGGCGGTTTCCCAGTTCACGCGCAGGGTTCCGCTTCCCTCGCGGTGGCGGTACTCCAGACGATAGGCAGCCGAACCACCTGCGGTGGCACTCACCGGCGTGGCAACAGCGGGTTGGCCGTCCAGGTTTTTGGCGGACAGGACGCGCTTGCCGTCGATGTAGAGCTGCGCGTCGTCTCCAGGCGCGCCTTCCACCGTGAAAACATACTGCCCTGCTGCCGGGAACGTGACTCGTCCACCCATTCGGACGAAGAAGTTCTGAGCCTGTATCCTCCTTTTCGGGGCCCTATCCCCGAGTGGAATTTCCAGGTTTGGCAGCAGGGCAAAATCACCATGTTCCTGGGCGTTCGCCCCGTTGTAAAAAGTCGCAGCCACTCCGGGCCTCGTGGGTGTGGTTGGCGCGTCGTCGCTCATCGGCATGATGGCGGTCGCCTCGTCGTATTCATCGAACATCCCGACGAACATGCGGTCCGCCTTCGCGCGGGCCACTCCGGCCAGTTGGCTCCAGTAATGTTCGCCGCCCTCGCGCGGTGTGTAGGAAAGCGTGTCGTCACCGGTCGGCAGGTGCTTCAGGTTCGCCCAAGAAAATCCCGGCTTCACATGCGCGTAGTAGGAAAGACCCATCTTCCCGAAATCCTCGACGTCCCGCGAATAGGAAGGCGACATCCACGGCAGCACACACTCGTATTGCTTGATGTGGTCCTGCCATTCCCCGGCCATTTCCCGCCAGTTGTTAGGAATGCCACCGATGACATGGTTCCCGCCGTAGGCCGGGTCGTTCTTGAAGAAGTCCACCACCGCGTTCGCGGTTTCCACACGGATCTTGCGGTCGGGAAAAGGCATGCCCCAGATGAAGACCACCGGCTTCCCACCCTCCCGGGCATAGTTGGGGTCTTTCAACAGGCCGAACTGGTCCACCATCCACTTCCAGTCGGTCTTCAGCGTTTCCAGCAGCTTGTCATCCGGGCAACCGCTCACGTCGTATTCGATCGCCCAGATGCGGCCTTCCTTGTTGGCCGCGGCGCGGGTGTTCGCCAGCACCCACTCGGGGCCTCCGCCCATCGAGTTGAAATGGTTGGAAACGAAACGCTGCAGGAAGGCTCCGTCGATGTCGTTCTCGCGCATCCAGCGGAAGTGGGTGTCCACCACGGCCGGCCATGCGGAGGAAAACAGGTGGCCTTGCTTGCCGCTCTTCAGTTTCACCTCGGCCGCCTTTTCCAAGGCATCCGCCGGGTATTCCGAGACATCCGGCCACATGTCCATGGCGAATTGGCCATCTTGGATACGGCCCCAGTGGCTCCAGCCGCCACCATACGGATCATTCGGCGTGCGGAACCATCCTTGGTATCCCGCCATCACCTTCCCCTTGAGCGTGGTGTTGTCCGCGACCTTGATGGTCTTGCCGTTGTAGGGCCCCTTCCACGGGTCCGAGATGACATAGAGGAAATTCGCATCCGCGAAAGGCGTGTCCTGCAAGGTCACGCTTTCCACCGCCAGCGTGCTGTCCCTGGAACCTTCCAGGCGCACCCGCACGGAAACCTCTCCGTCACCCGGGGCGCGCGTTTCCGGCATCCGCATCCGCGCGAAGACCACCTTGCCGGTGTTCATCTGCGTGAGTCCGAGGTAGCGATCAGGACGGATCCTTTCACCGCCCATGGAAACCAGCTCCACATTCAACCGGCCATAGCCTCGGTCGACATAGGCCACCTCCAGATAGACCGGGTCGCCATCCGAAACCCTTACCGGCCGGGAGGCATGGAAAATCATCTCCCCGCCGTTCGTGCCGTTCCACACCCGCGTCCGCTTGCCATTCACTTCAACCGAAGCCTGCTGCACCTCGTGCCCGCTCTCCGCCCTCGCCATCAACCGGACCGGCGCGGCGGAAACCGTGTGAGCGGCCACGAGCAGCAGGCAGGAGAGATGGGCAATCGGAAAAAACGACTTGCGGGAAAACGACATATATAGGGATTCGGGAGCTCAACCGGCGCGCCACACCGCGCCGGCGGTGCCGGTCGAGGGGAGAGTCGTGCCACGGGAATGGGATTTCATCGGTTTGGGTTTTCAGGGGGCGCGGGCGCCACCCGATGGGGTTTTCTTTCAACGCGAGGCCCCGTTCGTCCCGCCATCCGTCCCCCGGGGAGACCACTGATGACGACACGAGCCGCTGCCACTCATTGCAGCGAATCATTGGCAAATCCGCGGAAAACGCCTAGTCCCCAAAGCGGGGACAGGTGGGGGCGGCAAGGCGCCAAGCCCGCCCAAACCTGCTTCGGAGAAACGATTCCCGCGCGTACCGCTTGCCAAAGAACCGCTCCGGGAGAGAATCCCGGCATCATGGAATACAGACAACTCGGCGGCGCCGGCCTGATGGTCCCCGCGCTTAGCTTTGGCACCGGCACCTTCGGCGGCGTCGGTGAGTTTTTCGGCGCCTGGGGCAGCAGCGGCGTCGCGGAAGCCACCCGACTGGTCGACATTTGCCTGGAAGCCGGGTTGAACATGTTCGACTCGGCGGATGTTTACTCGGCCGGGCACGCGGAGGAAATTCTCGGAGCCGCCATCAAGGGACGCCGCCACGAGGTTCTCATCTCGACCAAAGCCACCTTCCGTTTCGCCGATGGACCGAACAACCTCGGCTCCTCGCGCCATCATCTCGTCCGCTCGGTGGAGGCCAGCCTGCGCCGCCTCGATACCGACTACATCGATCTCTTCCAACTCCACGGCTTCGACGCGATGACTCCGGTGGAAGAAACGTTGTCCACCTTGGACGATCTCGTGAGGGCCGGGAAGATCCGCTACATCGGCTGCTCGAATTTCTCCGGCTGGCACCTGATGAAATCGCTCTCCGCCTGCGAGAAACATGGCTGGGCGCGCCACGTCGCTCACCAGGCCTACTACTCGCTCATCGGTCGCGAATACGAATGGGAACTCATGCCGCTGGGCATCGACCAGAAGGTCGGCGCGGTGGTCTGGAGTCCGCTCGGCTGGGGCCGCCTCACCGGCAAGCTCCGTCGCGGCATGCAGAAGCCGGAAACCAGCCGCGCCAACTCGAAAATCGCCAGCGACGCGGGCCCGCAGGTGGATGAGGACTATCTCTATCAAGTCGTCGATGCCCTCGACGGCATTGCCTCGGAAACCGGCAAGACGATCCCGCAGATCGCCATCAACTGGCTGCTCCAGCGTCCCACCGTGGCCAATGTCATCATCGGTGCCCGCAACGAGGAACAACTCCGCCAGAACCTCGGGTCCGTCGGCTGGAACCTCACCCCGGAACAAGTCGCCAGGCTCGACGCCGCCAGCGACCGCACTCCCACTTATCCCTACTGGCACCAGATGGGCTTCGAGCGGAATCCCTTCCCGGTGGCGTTGAAACGGGTGGAGTGAGCTTCAACGCTCGGAGTCAGCCAATGACGAGATTCGAGTTCTCAATCCGCCCCCTCCCCTTCCCATCCCGACAATCGGCCGCGCGTCTTCCGCCTGTCCGCCCGGTGGCCGATCTGACGGATCTGCTTCGGCGTCAACTCTTCCTCCTTCTCCCGCCACGACCGGCCTGAGTCGCCGGCCATGATGCACCCGAGCGGACGGATTTCCCCGATCACCTGCGCGAGGTTGAACTTCGCGATCTGCGCCTTCACCCGTGCCGCATCCTTGTAGGCCGCGGGTGTTTCCCCCAGATCCGGCTTCCCGCAGAACCAGCGTACATCGATCCCTGCGGTGGACCTCGCGATCTCATCCTCGCGCGCCTCCTGGCTGCCGAAGCGCCGCTTCATCGCCGTGCGCGAGATGTTCCGTCCCGCGCCATGCGGCGCGAAGGACAGGAAATCCGGATTGTCCGCGCCCAGCACGATCAACACTGGCTCCGCCATGTTCAGCGGGATCAACCCTAACAGAGGTCTTCCCTTTTCGTCTTTCCAGGCCGGTGTCGCACCCTTGCCATGGAAGAACGTGTCGCCTCGCCGCCAGACGAAGTTGTGCTCGTTGGCGATCTCCGCCACGCCTGCCGCGCCGATCCTTTCCAGGAAGCGCCGATGAATCGAGCGGTGGTTTGCCTTCGTCCACATCGCGACGTATTGCAAGGCCTCCCAATAGGCCGCCCCCTCGCCGGATTTCGCATCGAGCCAAGCCGCCGCCTCGGGGATATTGGCGGCTTGTTTCGCGGTGTGTTTCAGTGCCGCGATCTGCCCGCGCTTGTAAACATGCGCGCCGAGTCCCCGGGAGCCGTGGTGCGTGACCAGCACGCGATACGTCCTCGTTTCCGTCGACTCCAGCGAGGCCGCGAGGTCATGGTAGCCGGTGAGCCGGAGCAGGGCCGTCATTTCCGGGATGATCTCGATCTCCCCGAGGAATGCGAAGTGGTTGCCGTCGCCCTGGTCCGCCATGTGCAGCTTCGTCCGGTCGTGCAATCCCGTTAGAAAGGGATTGTCCCACACGTCCTCGTCGTGGACGGGATCGTCCACCAGAAGATCCAGATGCCGGTGACCGGTACCAAAGCGCGTGCAGCCCATGAGCGCATCCAGCTCCGCGGCCACCGTGGTCCGGGCCGCGTAGAAGGTCGCGAACATCGAGCAACAGATATCCGCCGAGTGCGCGGAGGGGATGATCGCGCTTTCAACGGCGATCGCGCCGCCGACGGGAATGCACGCGGCTTTTCCACCCATCGGGCAGGCATCCGGGAGAATCGCGCCGCCGCTGATGACGGGAGTTTTCAACAGCACCTGCATGTGGCGGCGCACGGCGTAGAGGTTCTCGTGCTCATCCTTCCCCTCCGCCTCGAGGGCTTCGGCAAGTGGCAGCGCCGTCTCACGCATCGCCAGTTTCGGAGGCGGCGCGCCGAAGTCACGCTTCAGCAGCTTCAGCACGTATTTCGCATCCTCGATGCCGCGGGATTCGAATTCCGCCACGCGTTCGAGCATCGCGGCAAGTTGTTCTCCCGGCGGGTAGCCCAGCAGGAGAAGGTCATGTTCATCGGGAAGTTTCATAAATCGATAGGGAAAAACCCACGCCGCCATCAGACGGCGTGGGTCAGGAAAAGGCCCCATTCCGGGACCTTGTGGGTGTTGCGCAGATAGGCGATGGCAGGGAGCGCGCGCGGGGCCACCGGCCGTGGTGCTGGCTCCGCCGGACCAG
>CAXTTX010000047.1:8526-18064 GCA_964247045.1 uncultured Verrucomicrobiales bacterium
CGGGGCCACCGGCCGGCGGAGCAGGCGCAGGCCCGCTTCATCCGGCGTTCGCGCGCCCTTGCGCCGGTTCACCCGCCGGTCGGACAGCACGCAGTTTTCCCACGAGGTCGCGCCACCGCGCGAACGCGGCAGGACGTGGTCGATGTCGCCCTCGCCAGGCTGGAGCTTGCGGCCGGTGTATTGGCAGCGACCGCCATCCCGGTGCCACAGACCACGGAGGCCGAAGCGGGGGATGCACAGCGGCACGCGGTCGTAGCGGGACAACAGCACCACCGTCGGCACCCTCACCACCCCGCGTGTGGTGCCGATACCACTGTCTCCCGGCAACACCGGCAGTTCCCGCCACGCCTGCCAATCCAGCGGACGGATCTCCTCGCGGCCGCGGATCTCCAGCGCCCGGGCGGTGCCCGCCGAGAGATGGGAAAATGCTTCCGCCACGGTGATGGCGTCCACCGCCAGCCAGTGGCGGTTGAGGACGAGCACGGTGCGGTCTTGGAGATGGGAGGTCATGAAGAAAGTTTGCTAGTTTTGACTCCGTCCAAGCGAATTGCGGCTTCGCCGGAAGGGCCAAAGTTCGCGAGCGCTCACCGAAGCTTTCAGTGTTCAGTTTCAGGGAAATAGAGGTTGGGTTGACCCACCGGATTCGAACCGGCCCTGCCGCGTCCACAACGCGGGGTACTACCACTACACCAGGGTCAAAGTGCCAGGCTTTCGCCCGCGGCACGATTCGCCCGTCGTCCGGAGAAGAATTTCCACGGATGTTAGGACAACGTGTCACGGGTTCGCCGGACCAGCGGGCGGGAGGATCACCACGCGGCGCCCGGCGCGGGCGCCCCGGAGTCCGGGTCCCGGCAAGCTTCCTCAAACAGGAAGAGCCGGGTCACGGATACCAGATCGCACCACCGGGAACTGCCGCGGGCGGTTCCGCCGGGTGGTCCCGGAAAAGGTCATGCATGTTCGGTCATGTTGTTGGGCGGGGTTCTTGAGGTCTTAAGGAAAAATTCAGGAGATGGGGGCATTAAAAAACCCGCGTTCCGGAAGGAAGCGGGTCGGTCGAAAACGCCTTGTTTTACAAGGGTTTCAGGCACTCAAGGGGTGCCAGACCGCTTCTTGTTCGCCGGGGCGTGCGGAATGAATCCACTCATACCCGTTCCGGACGAACATGCCCAAATCTCCGGAGAGACTCGGCAGGGTTCGGAATTGGAGCGGTGTTTTCATGGCGGTTTGGTGACGCGCGAAGAGATAGGGATTCCGGAAGAAAATGCAAGTATTTAGTTCGATGCATACTCCAACAAATATCACACTTCTGCTAGATCTTCAATCGGACCCGCTTTTCATGGGAGCGGGGAAACCACGCTCATGGAGGATTCGCTCGAACTGCTGTTGCGAGGTCAATTGCCTGCCGGTGAAGGCATGGACCAGGCCGGCCACAACCAATGGAGAGGCAAAGTAAGCAAGCGGTGCAACCATCATGCTCGCGATCAAGAGCATCACTCCGGAAGCGACTTCCCCTTTCGCCATGACGATGATCGCGAGGATGAATCCGGCGAGACAGACTGGAGCCCCGATGAACCACATCAGGAAGCCGACACCGGGAATACAGGCGACCCCCAATCCCACCAGGAGGATGATCCATCCCGCCTTGGCGGCTCCTCCCCGCGTGGTGACAGCGGGCGGCGGCGGGTAATATCCCGGGACGATCTGGGTCGCCGGGAAGTACTGGGAGTAACCGTCGTCGGGGGAAGGAGGGGGAGCGCTCATCTTTCCCTTCAACGAATCACTTCCGGCGGGGGATGGCAACTTGGAAGCCCGCGAGCCGCCAATCACTTGCGCCGCCGCTTGTTCTTCATCCGGAGAAAAACCCAGGCCAGGAAGGCGGCCACCCCGAGAAGCAAGAGAGGACGAATGTCCACCTGTATGCTCACGTGATTCACCCCGATGGTCATGATAGAGTCCGGCACTCCGTACATGGCGTGTCAATCGCATTCAGGGTTGGGGAGCGTATGGAAGAAAGCGGGGTTGATGGGGCGGAATGAATTCCGCGGTCCGGAAGAGAAAGACGAGGACGACGGGGGCGGAATGAATTCCGCGCTCCATGAAGAGGCGTCTTTTGCCTTTGCCCCGGGAGGGTTCCAAGCGATGCTCGCCGCGTGTCCGAGAAGCCGACCGGTTTGGGAATCCCCGCCGCCACCTCGCTGGTGGTGGCGAACATGATCGGCACCGGCGTCTTTGTCTCGCTGGGTTTCCAGCTCGTCGATTTCCATTCGGCGCCGGCGATCCTGCTTCTGTGGCTCGTGGGCGGGATCATCGCGATGTGCGGGGCGCTTTCCTATGCCACGCTGGCGAGGGAACTCCCGCGCTCCGGCGGGGAGTATCATTTCCTCGGCACCATCTATCATCCCTCGCTCGGGTTCATGGCGGGGTTGTTATCCGCCATTGTCGGGTTCGGCGTGCCTACCGCGATCACCGCGCTCGCGCTCGGTGGCTATCTGAACCGCGCCTTGCCCGCGATCCCTGCGAATGCCGCGGCGGTGGCGGTGATCCTGATTGGAGCGTTCGCCCATGGCCTCAGCGCGCGGACGAGCGGAAAGGTTCAGCTATGCAGCACCTTGCTGAAACTGCTCCTCATCGCGTTGTTCCTGATCTCCGCCATGGTATTGCCGGGCAAGGGCGACATCCGCTGGAGCTTCGTGCCATCGGAAGACCTCGCCCAGATCGCGAAGCCCGCGTTCGCCACCGCCGTGTTCTGGGTCTTCTATTCCTACAGCGGCTGGAACGCGGCCGTGTATGGCTTGGAAGAATGGCACCGCCCGGACCGGACGGTGAGGCTTTCCCTCATCGGCGGCACGCTGTTGGTCACCGCCCTCTACATCGGCCTCAATGCCGCCTTCCTCGCCGCGGCACCGGTCGCCGAATTGAAAGGCGAACAGGAAATCGCCCACGTCGCCGCCGCCGCGCTCTTCGGACCGCAGGCGGGACGTGTCATCTCGGGCCTGTTTGCCCTCGGCTTGTTCGCTTCCGTCAGCGCCCTGTTGTGGGCCGGTCCGCGGGTGCTCGGTGCCATGGCCCGGGACATCCGGGCGCTGCGGTTCTTCACCTCGGGCGGCGAGGTTCCCCTGCGGCCCCTCGCCTTCCAAGCGATGTTCGCCATCGTGATGGTCCTGACCGGCAAAATGGAGGATCTGGTGACCTACACCCAGACCGGACTCACGCTGTGTACCTTCCTCAGCGTGCTCGGCCTGCTGCTCATGAAACACAAGGGCTACCTTGTCCGGGTGTCCGAGTGGGTTCCCGCCTTGATTTTTGTCGCGTTCACGGGTTTTGTGATCGTGCGCCTGTTTTTCGAGAAGCCATGGCCCGCGGCCGCGGGCATTCTCACCGCCGCCGCATGCGCCTCACTCTGGTTCTGCCTCCAACCATCCCGAAAATGAAATTCCTGTTAGCCGCCCTGTTTCCGCTGCTGTTGGCCTCCTGTTCCTCCGGACCCGAGGTAAAAAAAGACGTCAACGGCAACGAGATCACGGAGCCCTTCACCGAGGTCGGCGGACAGCCGGAGCCGACCGACATCGCGCGTTTCCTCGCCGGCCGACCGGTGCGCCACGGGGCCGCGCTTTCCCGCATGCAGATGGGGCCGGACTACCAGATGTTCTCGCGCGATACCCTGCAAAAGTGGAAGTTCCGCACCTCGAAGCGCGTCGCCGCGCAGAACGCGTGGAACAAGGCAAACCTCGAGCCGGTCATCGGCTCGCCGGGAACGCTGCTCTATCCCTTCGGCGGGCCGGACCTGTTGTACGCGATGGCGATGTTTCCGGAAAGCGACCGCTACATCCTGCTGGGCCTGGAACCCGCGGGCGGGATGCCGGATCTTGAAAACGCGGATCCCGGCCAAGTCGCCGGTTCGCTGCCCCGCCATGCGAAGTCACTGGAGACCCAGCTTCTCTACGGCTATTTCATCACGAAGGACATGAAGACGGATTTCTCAAACGGTCCGCTCCAGGGGGTAACGCCGGTCCTGCTTTCCGCGCTCGGTCTGATGAACGCGGATGTGAATGGCATCCGTTCCATCAGCGCGGGCGGGAACCCCGCGATTGAAATCGATTTCACGCTTCCCGGGTGGGGCCGCAAGTCGATGGTGTATGTCTCGGGGGATCTCTCGAACGGCGGCTTCAAGGGCGGTTATCAATCGTGGCTTTCCTCGTCGGCCTCCGGTTCGACGGCCTATTTCAAGGCGGCCTCCTATCTGATGCAGGACGGTGGTTTCAGTTTGGCGAAAAACTGGGTGCTCTCCAATTGCAAGGCGGTGGTCCAGGACGACTCCGGCATTCCCTATGCGGCCTTTGATCAAGCGCATTGGGACATCAAATTCTTCGGCAGCTACACGGCACCCATCGACTTCTTCGCCAAGCATGCGCAGGCGGATCTGAAGGCCGCCTATGCCGCCGGTGGTCCTTACACGGATCTCCCCTTCGGCTCGGGCTACCAGATGAGCGCGGGGAAGGGCAACCTCCTGATCGCCACACGCAAATAACAGGACCATGGAAACGCGGCGCGATTTCCTGAAGCTGTCCGGGCTCGCCGCCGCCTCGGCCGCGGTTTCCTCCTGCGGCTTTGACTCCGGGACGTCCGGGGCGTCGGGGACATGGTCCGCGCGCGACCTCTCATTGATCCAGGCTACGGCCGGAACAAATGCCGCGCGCGGCTGGGCGGTATGGCAGGATGGCCGCCGTCTCGCCGGATGGAACACGGACACGCGCGCGCCGGCGCTGAGCATCACGAAATCCATCGCCGCGCTCGCCGCCGCCCGCGCCGCGGCGGAGGGCTGGCTTTCACCCTCCGAGCGGGTGGCCGAAACGATTCCGGAGTGGCGCGGCGATCCGCGGAAATCCGCGATCACGATCCGCATGCTGCTCCAGCAGGTTTCAGGACTGGAGGCAGGCGTCATCTCGCTCTACCGGAACCATCCCGCGGACAAGGGCCGCGCAGCCGTGGCATTGAGTTGCGTGGATGCGCCAGGCAGCACCTTCCGCTATGGCCCGGGCCACTGGGAAACCCTCGCGGAAGTGATGAGGCGCAAGTTGTCGGCGAGGAAACAATCGCTCGCCGCGTTCATGCAGCGCGCCGTGATGGGACCGGTCGGACTCAGCCCGTGGAACTGGCGGGCCGATAAACTACAAACGCCGTACTTCTCGACCGGGACGGAACTGGATGTGAATGAACTCGGGCGACTCGGCAGGACGATTGGCAAATTGCTCTCGGGGAATGACAGCGACGGATTTTCCGCGTCGTCCTATCAGGATATCGTGCGGCCCTCCGCCGCGAACCCGATGTTTGGCGGCGGTTTGTGGCACAATGCCAATGCCCGGAGGCCGGGAGCGGTGCCGGTGCGGGTGGAAGGATCGATCGACTCGCCGCTGGGATCGGGCTTCTGGTCGCAGGCCTGCCTTTCCACACGGCAGCCGGGATCGATGGTGGCTCTGATAGGATCGGGGGGAAAGCGGGTTTATATCTGGCCCGGCTCCGGCAAATGTATCGCGAGGATCGGGTCGTCCAACTCGTGGAGTGATGCGGGGTTCTTGGGGAACTTACAAGCGTAGGCCGGAAAATCGGGCGTGGGGTTTTCCGTATCATCCCGCCCCGGTTCTCCTATCAGGACAAGCTCATCAAAATCCAGATGGCCCAGGGCATCATGGCCAGTACTCCCAGGGTCGTCATCAACAGCGGTTTCCTGCCGCAGGCAGGCACGAGTCCGGCAAGCGGCAGCAACGCGGCAACGGTGTGGAGACCAATACGCGCCCAAGTTGCCAACGGGACGCCACCCGATTCATGAATCACTCCGTCCAATTCGGAAATCGCCCCGCTGTACCAGGCCACGAACAGCTCCATCGCGAACGGATAGAGGTTGAGCAATCCAAGGGCACCCGCCGCGACGATGAAGGGAAACAGGAAATTCCGTGTTCCATCTTCCTGCGGGTGCCGGTGGCAAAGGACCCCGGCGACCGCCAGCGCGAGGCACGAGGCCGCGTGCAGGGCCGCGAGCGAAACAAATACGGGATGCATGACGCGACGGATGCTCAGTGCGCGACCCACCAGAGGAAAGCCGGAACTCCGGCCAGCAGGAACCAGCCGCCCCAACGGAGAAAGCCCGGATGCGATGGAGCATCGATTCCCCGCCCCGCCCGGTAGCCGGTGTCCTGGAATGAGGCCATGCTTTCCGGAAACCAGATGCAGGACAGCGGCAGCAGGCAGAAGCCCGTGAAACGGATCGCCTGGCCGACATCAACACGATGAAAGACCAAGGCGATCAGGAACACCGCCACCACCAGCGAAGCGGTCCGGTGGATCTTTTCACTCCTGCCGACGGCATAGTCTCCCTCGAGTTTCATGATTTCGCGCGTGGGCCGGCGCGCTCGCATCCAGCCTTGTTCGGAAGCATCCATCCATTTTCTGCCTGTTTCCACCATCGCAAAAAGCACGGTACTCCGAACCAAATTTCCCAATACCCCTTGCTATTGAGAACGAGTTGCAATAGAAGCCCGTGTGAGCAATTCCGAGGCTCCCGTTCCCCGGGCGGGAGAAAACGACAAACCGGTCACCGACGTGTGGTGGGGCGGTGCGAGCGACCTGCGCTGCGGCAGGGTCGCCGGGCGGATCGTGTCCGGCGGCTGGCGCTGGAAAGTGTCCTCGGAAGGAGCTATCTGGCTGTGGCTCAACCGGGAAGGAAGCGGACTGGTGTGGGGTGACCGCGACCGGTTCATCCTCAAACCGGGCATGTACGCCATGACAGGCGGCGGGAAAGCGGGCGAATGGTCCTGTGTCCGCTACCCCGGCCTCCATACCCTGGAGGTGGTGGTGATTTCCCGCGAATGGCTCCGCGACCGGCTGGGACGGAACATGGATTGGCTCCACCCGGAGCTGGGCAAATGGCTCACCAGCGGCGGCTCCGTGGCCTTCTGCGGACTCATGGGGGTCTGGGAACGGGAACTCTGCAATGCGCTGGGTCTGGCCGCGGCCGGTCCCGGCCCGTCCCGCCTGCTTGCCGAGGCGCGTGTCTTGGAATGGGCCGCAGTGCGTCTCTTCCGTTCGAAACCGGGCGACCAGGGGAGCGGCTTCTGCGCCGCCATCAAGGACCGCGATCCGGTGAAACGCGCCGTGCAACTTCTGAGCGAGCGGCTCGACCAACCGCTGGACCTTACTTTCATCGCCAAGGAAGTGGGCGTGGCCCCGCACCATCTCTCCCGCCGTGTCAGCAATGAAACCGGCACGACCTTGCAAAGGCACCTCCGCCGCCTGCGCATCGAGCGTGCGTGCGAGGCACTGGACTCCGGCAAGATGAATGTGACCGAGGTGGCTCTGGAAGTCGGCTATCAAAGCCTGAGCCATTTCGCGAAAGCCTTCCGCGAGGAGACGGGGGAATCGCCGAGCAAGTGGCTGACGCGGCAACGGGCTTCCTAACAGGACAAATGCCCTAACAGACGCAATTGACCGCTGACAAACGCAACGCATCGCTAATCGCAATGCACCGCCAAAACGCAAACGGCCGTCGATACGCGACAAGGCATCGTTAGCGGAGCAAACGGAAGGGGAACTAAGATCCTTCCGGCATGAAGTTTACCTATCCCTCCACCGTCGCGCTGCTTTCCATCGGCTCACTGCTCTTTGCCTCCGCTACCGACGCCGCGCCGACGCTTCAAAAAATCCACGATATCTTCGTCCCGCCAGGTGACCCGGGTGACCCGGGCTACGAGCCACCACCGGGGGCGAAGAATCCTTATGATGGCGCCATCTTGGTCGGAGACAACTTGTGGTTCACCAGCTACAGCGGCGGCACCACCGATCCAGGCGGAACGCTCACGACCTACGACCTGACCAGCGGCCAGCAGGAGGTACGGGTCTCCCTGAACAACGGATCCAACGGGATGCGGCCGACCGGGGCACCCCTCCAGGTGGGAAACCTCATTTATTACACCACCCTCCAGGGCGGCAGCGGCGGCCGCGGCGTGGTCAGCGTTTACAACACGACCACGGGCGTCAATTCCGTCATCTGGAACGCCCCCTCGGATGCCGACCCTTCCGCTCCTGGCAGCATCCCGGGAAATGTCACGGTGATCGACCGTGGCGAGGGATCAGGGAGGGATATCTACCTTCTCACCTCGGCGGGAGGCACCGGATCTGCCTATGGGACCATCGTGCGGCTTCATACCGCCGATGCGACCCCGGGCGTGCTCGAGTCCATGACGGTGATCAAATCGTTCCTGCTCGGCACCGATCCACGCCAGCCGTTCAAGGGCTTCACCGCCGTCGGCAAGAAGCTCTACTTCACCACCTTTTCCGGAGGAAACGGCTATGGAACCCTGAATGAACTGGATGTCACCGTGAGCGGCGGAGAGGTCTACCAACTGCTGGCCGCCATGCCGGCGGACAATGTTTCCGTGCGCTTCCCATCGCACAATCCCCACTACCGCGCCTCGGACCACTCGCTTTACTTCGGCACCGCGGGCGGGAACAACGTCGAGGTCGGTGCCATCATGAAGTTCGACCTCACCACCCGTGTCCTCTCCGTGGTGTATGAGATCCCCAACGCGGCCAGCACCAGCGGCCCGTACCCCTTCGGGAACAAGGTTTACAGCGGCCTCGCGGAATGGAACCGCGAGCTTTATTTCTGCACCTCATCGGGTGGCTCGTCCAACGGCGGCACCGTCAACCGCATCAAGCTGGATACCGGCGCACATGAGGTCCTTTTCAACCTCAGCACCACCACCGGTGCGACCACCGGCGGGAATTTCCGGGGCCGCTTCTGCTACAACGAGTCCGTTACCGAACCGGCCTTTTATATCTTCGGCCGGACGGGCGGAGTCAACGGCCTCGGCACGATCATGAAGATAGGCTTGGATCTTCCGATCGACCCGACCTCCTACGAAGTCTGGAAGACCTTGTATCCCGGCTTTACAGGAGAAACTTCGGTTCCCAACGCGGATGCCGACCATGACGGCCTGACCAACAAGGTCGAGTTCGCATTCGGCACGGCACCCGATAATGCCGGCGACACCACCGTTTCCTCCGTCTCCACCTCGGACGCCGGTCTGGAAATCCGCTGGTCCGCCCGCATCGATGAGAAGGTCACTTACAAGGTCACCGCCAGCCCGACGCTGGGACAAGCCCCCTCGCCTTGGACACAGGTCGCCCGGACCCCGGCCGTCATGGTCGAGCCGGACATCGCGCCACCCACCGGCTACGAGCGCCGTCACGTCGTGATCCCGACTTCTGAAGCCGCAGGCTTCTTCCGTGTGGAAGCCACGTTCCAGCCCGGAGCCGCTCCTTGATATCCCCTTCCCACACGCCGATGAATCGTTGCCTAACTGATACAGCCCCGCGCCGCGGCTTCACGCTGGTTGAAATGCTCGTGGTCGTCGCAATCATCGCCGTCCTGGGGGTGGTGAGCTTCAAGATGCTCCACCGGGCCCGGGAACGCGCGGCCTGGGCAGTGGATGTGGGCAACATGCGCACCATCGGCACGGCCATCATCGGCCACGGCATGGAG
>CAXTTX010000048.1:0-4052 GCA_964247045.1 uncultured Verrucomicrobiales bacterium
CGGGAAATTGAGCGTCACACTGTGGGCCGCGCCATTTTTCTTCGGCGTGATGGCCTTCGTCTTGATGAGATCGACGGATTTTTCCGAAAGCGAGTCGCCGATGGCTGCCTCCAGCAGCGGCAGCATGGCGTCCGGATCGGTCGCGGTCAGGCGCGGACGCTGGACCGGAACCATTTTCTTCTCCTCGTCATCTTCATCGCTCTTCTTGTCCGCCACGTCCACGGGCCAGAGAACGGAAATTTCCAGATCAGGTGCCTTGCCTCCTGGCATCTCACCAGTCTCCACCGGCTCGCCCTGCTTGTGGGTTTCGATGACGAGCTGGCCCTTCTTGATGTCGAGACCGGCGAGTTGCTCATCCAGGCCACAGGCTTTTTCACGCTCCACACGGCCGACGATGACCCGCACCGTCGGTCCGGCTTCCTTGCCTTTCAGCGTGACGGTTTTGACCGGCGCGGCGCTGGCGATGCCATGGAAGGAAACCAGGGCGAGGGAAAGCAGCAGGCTGTGGCGTGGGTTTGGAAGCTGGAGCATGAGACGGGTGATTCGGGTGATGGGATACGGATGCGGAAGAGGCAATCTCGCCGGGTACCCATCATGCCATGAAAGATACCCGGCGAACCAACTGCCATCCGGTGAAAATGTTATAAAGAGCGCCGGGAAAGGAAGCCCGCGCCTGGCACGCCGGATCAGAACCGGCGGCGGCGTGAAATCAGCGTCAGCAGGCTCAATCCGCCAAACAGGGCCGCGGCGGGTTCGGGAACGGCCGTGAAGCCGATGGTGAAGTCGTCAATGGCGATACCTTGGTCGGCGCTGGAGGAGTTCGAGTCGAACCAGCGCAACCAGATTTCCTGGCCCGGTGCTACGGTGAGATCCGCGATGGTTCCGCCCAGGCCGGTCACGCGGTTCGCGCTTGCGTTACCATCCAGTGCCGCGCCCAAGTTGTCGCCGCCATCGATGGGAGTATTGAAAGTGGCGGAGGAAATATTGCCGGAGTAAGCACCCGCGTTTTCCAAGGAACCCAAGCCGGCGTCGAAAACCGCATAGGCGACTACATACTGGTTGTTGACCGCCGTGGCGAGCTGGGCCTTCCGCCATTGCTCGCCGGTGTAAGTAAAGGTGAAGCCGGTGATGGTCATACCGGTGTTGTTCACGAAGCGCGCGCCGATCCGCATCGAGGTGGGGGCTGTTCCGTCACTCGGAAGGGTGCCCAGGGCGCGATCCCCGGGGGTGGCGGCGGAACCGAAACTGTAGAAGGAGCCAGCCGTGTTGGTGCCCGTACCCGCGCGGATCTGGGGCGTGGTGGCACCCGTTCCATAGCTGCCGGCATACCAGCCGTTCAGACCGACTAGTCGCGGGCTGTCGGCGGTGGATGTGGTGTTGGCATCATTGCCCCAATTTTCCGCCGTGGTGGAACGGGTCAGTGAATCGAAGGATTGCGAGTAGGTGAACCCATCCCCGGTGACGGAAATGGCGGCGGAAGCCGGCAGGGCACCCGTGAGGAGGAGGGGGAAAACAAGGAGGCGAGGACTCATGATTCTGTGTGTGTTTCTAGGGCTGTGGGAGGAGGCGTGTGTGTGTTCGGGAGAATCAAGGATTGGCCACGGCCTCGACGCGGAAGAATTCCTTCGTGCCGAGCGGGCTTGTGAACTGCTTGCGGGTGTAGCCGGTGAGCACACCGGTCTGATCGACTCCGCCGAGGTAGGTGATGCCTGCCGCCGTGGTCCAACCGGTGAGGGTCGTTCCCGACTTCACCACGTAGATCGCATCCGCATTGCGCTCGATGTAGGTGACCAGCGCGTTCGTGCCGGACTTCTCGATTTTCACGATGGCGCCAGTCGGAGTTGTGGGATTGGTTCCGAAGGCGAACTCCTGCAGGTTGGTGAAGGGATCGTGGTCCGGGTTGCCGGAAGGCAGGGCGTCATCGCCCGTCAGGAAGTAGCCTTGGGCCCAGGTTTGGAAAGGAGTCAGCACCACTCCGGAGACCACGCTGATGACACCGGTGCTGGCGAAGGCGCTCGTGTCCCAAACCTTGCCACCGGTAAGGGCGGGCAGGGAAAATGAGAAGTTAGGTCCCAAAACAATCGGATTTGTTGACTCGATAAGGTCGAAGCTGGTGCCCACCGACGGGTCGAAGGCATTCAGCAGGGTCACCACGAAGGTTCCGTCCAAGCTCACATCCGTGGGACCCGTGACCTTATCGGCCGTCGTTGCGTCCAGAATTTCAAAAGCAGCTGTAGAACCCTGCAGCAGGGAAAGTGTGCCCGTGACACCGAGAGTGCCGGGTGTGGCTGCGGTGATCGGACCTGGGGCGAGTGTTCCGCTGATGGAGGCATTTGCCGCAAGCTGACCGGCACCGCCGAAAGTGGCTCCCGCCGCAACGGTGACCGGGCTGACGGATACACCGTCCGTGTTGATCAGAAAGGTGCCTGCGGAAACGGTCGTCGTTCCACTGAACGAGTTCGTGCCCGAGGAAATCGAGAGCGTTCCCGGGCCTGTCTTCACCAGGTTGCCGACTTCCGAATCCACATTGCGGATCGTGCCGAGGATGTTGATGGATTTGGCGGGGTCGATGACCTCGATGGTTCCGGTGGAAGCGCCGACCCGGAATCCGCGGTTGGCGCTGGGTAAAATGGCGGTGGTTCCGGAAATCCGCAGCGTGCCACCATTGATGATCACCGCGTTTTGGTTCGCGATCGCGGCAGAACCGAGACGGTCGGGAAGGCCCAGCGTTACCGAGCCCGCGCTAATGGTCAGGCCACCGGTGTAGGTGTTCGTGTTGGCGAGTTCCAGGTCGCCGGCTCCGGTTTTGACGATCCTGCCGGCTTCACCGGTGACGTCAGCGATGACCGCGTTGATGGTGAATGTTTCTCCCGCATCGGTCACTTCGATGGCGCTGTTGGCGGCAGCCCCCACGCGGAAGCCGCGGTTGGTGGCGGAGATCGAGGCATCGGTCACGCGCAGCTTGCCGCCGTTAATGACCACCCCGCTGTCGTTGAGGACGTCGGCCGAGCCCAGCCTGCTTGCAAGGGCGATGGAAACCGTACCTTCGCCAATCTTCAGGCCGCCGGTGAAGGTGTTCGCGTTTCCGATCAGTGCCAGCGTGCCGTCGCCGGTCTTGTTGATCCCGCCCGTGCCGATAAGCATGCCTTCGGCGGCACCGTTGGCGCCGTCCATGGTCAGCGTGCCGGCGTTGCCGACGTTGAAATTCGTGTAGCCGGAATAGTTGAGGTTGAAAGTGGTGTAAGCGGTTGTGCGGTTGTCGATGGTCACGACCGGCGCAGCGGAGTTCGCGTCGCTTTTCAGAACGATTGCATCCACGTCAGGCGTCGTGAGTTCGATGGTGGCATTGAAGGTGGTGGCTGCCGATGAAGTGCGGAGGATGATGCCCGCCGCAGGAAACTGGTCCAACGAGTTGTCGAAGGTAATGCTGCGCGGCGAAAGCGAATACGCGGCGGAATTGTTCGAGCTGAACGCCATGTATGAGTTCCCAAAGTAGAGAGTGGCGATACCGGCATTCAGTGCCGTGCCGCCGACGAAGACGTTGTCTCCCGTGGTGGGAGCAACGTCTCCCGCCCATGTCGTGCCGACGTTCCAGCTGCGTGCGGTTCCGCTGGCGCCACCATCATAGATCTTGTCCGCCGCGTGGACATTGCCCGCCAGGGTGATGACGGCCAGGGAAGGAAGAAGGGAGGAGAAGAATTTCGGTTTCATCGGAGGCAGCGGGAATGATGGTTTGGTTTTATTAAAAGGGGGAAAGACGAGAGTATGGGTCTGAAACAAAAGGCCCGCCGATAGCAATCGCCGGGCCAATCTTTCAAGCGGGGGTGAGATCCCGGTGACCGGCGGTCGCGAAGCCGGTCAGTGGAATCTCCGTCATCAGGCGGACCCCCGCCGGCGCGGCGAGCAGACGGTGGACACAATTGATCAGGGAGGCGACGGTGGCCATGTCGCCGAAGATGCCGCCTTCGAGGCGGGCGGACACAGCGGGATCGGAATCCAGCTTCACGTAGTCGTGTGGGTCCTGTGCATCGAGATACATCTTCAGGTCGAGA
>CAXTTX010000048.1:4062-16096 GCA_964247045.1 uncultured Verrucomicrobiales bacterium
GATGCTGTGGCCTTCGGCGGATTCCGCGCGCACCACTTGGTGCAGGCCGCAGGTCATGCCCGTTGGCACGTTGAAGTGGGCGGTGACGATGTCATGGTCCGCGATCATCGGCTCCAGGGTCTCGGTAACTTCGGTCATACGCCAGTTCAGCGCGCTGGCGATGAGAAGAAGGGATTCCTTGAAACCGGCATGTCCCGCCTTGCCTTCGTTCCACAGCTTGCGGAATTCATCCGGCGCGAGGCCGCTGCCGATTTTCTTTTGCAGCGGCTGGCGGCGCAGTGAGGCATTCACCACGCGCTCGCCATAGACAGAGCGCACCGTGCGGCACACCCCCGTCAGGCAGACCGGCAGCAGGTCCAGCACGAAGCCGGGATTGACGCCGCTGCCCAGGATGCGACCTCCGGTCGCCTGGCACAGCGCGTCAATCTCGGCGGTTTGGTCCGCAGCGCGGAACCGGGGGAAAAGCAGTTCTTCACAGGAGGAAACGACGGCCAGCCCTTTTTCCAGCATCGGGCGGCATTGCGCGAAGGAGTCCACGGCACGCGAACCCGCAGTGTGGAGAATGACGTCCGGCTGCACTTCCGCCCACAACTCCTCGAAGCTCGAATAGACGCGTCCCGCGTCCACGCCTTCCAGCCCGCACAATTCCGCCAGCGGCTTCCCGGCCAGCGCGGGATTGATGTCGATGCCGCCGACAATCTCCAGATTGAGACGTTCCGCGGCCACTTGCACGCAACTGCGGCCGATGGGGCCGAGACCGAATTGGGCAACTTTGATGGGCTTGCTCATGAATTTTGGTTAATTGAAAGTGAAATTGGCAAAGCGACTCGCTTGCCCGGCACTAAGACCACGTTTCGTGCCAACCCTCTTGCTAACGGTACGGGGCGGAGTCCGCCTTCCCTCATAACGACTCCCCAAGGATGTATTTCTGGTTATACAACGGGTTTATTATGAGTCATTGGACTCGGAAGTGCAAAACCTCGGGAAAATTTTTACCACGGCATCCGGGAATGTTGCCGGGCTTTGCCTCCGGCAGGAAGCCGTCTTCCCAAGAAAAATCCCTGAGTGAAATTGTGTGGATATTTAATCCACAAAAGTTGATGAATAGTCAACGTTTTTGTTCGGCTCTTTTCGTATGCAGGCCCAGCGTGGTGATCTTCCGGAAAAACTGGGACCGGTCCATCTCCGCCGTCCGCGCCGCAGCGGCCAGATTTCCGCCTGCCGCCTCGATCACCGCGCGGAAATAATTGAGATCAAACTCCCGCACGGCCGCGCCGTAGGCCTGTCTTTCGAGGTAGGCGGAAGGGGAGGGGGAGCTTGCCGTGGCAAGCTGGATGTGGGGCGGCAAATGTTCCGGCGTGATCTGTTCGCCAGGGGAAAGCACGGCCAGTCGTTCCACCAGATGCTCCAGTTCGCGGACGTTGCCCGGCCACGGGTATTCGCGGAACAGCCGCACCGCCGCGGGCGAGAAGTTCAACGCCCGCGGCGTGCCGTGGCTGAACTTGGCGTTGAAGTAATCCAACAAAATCGGGATGTCGCCGGAGCGTTCGCGCAGCGGCGGCACGGAGAGGGTCACGACGTTGAGGCGGTAGAAGAGATCCGAGCGGAAACGTCCCGCCAGGGCCTCTTGTTCCAGGTCGCGGTTCGTCGCGGCGATGACTCGCGCGCGGGACCGCATCATCTTCGAGGAACCGACCCGGTTGTATTCCCCGGACTGCAGCACGCGTAGGAGTTTCGATTGCAGGGAATGGTTCAGCTCTCCGATTTCATCGAGAAAAAGCGTGCCGGAGCCCGCTTCTTCAAAGCGGCCCAGCCTGCGATCCGTTGCGCCGGTGAAGGCTCCTTTCTCGTGGCCGAACAACTCGCTTTCGATCAGGTTCACCGGGATTGCCGCGCAATTCACCTCCACCAGCGGGCTGTCCCGGCGCGGGCTCAACGCGTGGATGGTCTTCGCGAAAAGCTCCTTGCCGGTGCCTGTTTCGCCGAGGATCAGCACGCGGCTTTCCGAGCGCGCGGCGCGCCCGCACATCTCCAGCACGCGCAGCATCTGCGGGTCCCGCGTGACCACCACCGGGCTTCCTGGCAGGGGTGTTGCGATGGCGGAGGTGGGCTCCTCCGGTGTCAGTGCACGCCGCACCCGGGCCACCAGTTCTTCCGGTTCCACGGGGCGGTTCAGGTAGTCATTCGCGCCCACCCGCATCGCCTCGATCGCCGAGTTCTCATCGCCGTAACCCGTGACCATGATCACCGGGATCGTCGCGCCGGAGCCTCGCACCCGCCGGATCACCTCGAAGCCATCCAACTCCCGCATCACCAGTGTCGTGATGAGCAAATCCGCCCGTCCCTTGCCCACCAGACGCAGCGCTCGCAACGGGCTGGAGCACGTGGAAACCTGGAAATGGGGCCTCAGCGCCGCCGAGGTTTCGCGCAGGAATTCGGACGTGTCATCGACAATCAAGATGGTGGCTTGTGATTTCATGGCGAGAGGGATGCGGCAGGATGCTTGGCGTGGACAATTCATCAACATCATTTTTTCATCGGTGGTCTGGTAATAAATTAAACCCTTGGAAAATGGGGATATGTGGAAATAATTTCTGCCAATAGCCCATTGGTTTTTCAGGATTATTGAAAAATCGATCTAACGCCAGGCGAGCTTGGTATGCCGCATGCTCAAGCTCGCTGGTCCAATTTCACGCCCCTATGAAAGCAACCCGCCTTGCCTTTGCTTCTCCCAGCCGCCGCCCTTTTCACCGTGGTTTCACGCTGACGGAGTTGCTGGTGGTAATCACGATCCTAATTGTCCTCGCGGCTCTTATTCTTTCCGTCACGAACCGGATGAAGACTTCGGCCAAGAAGACCAAGGAAATGGCCAATATGAAGAATATCGCCAACTTGGTACTGATCTACCATTCGGACCAAGGCGTTTTGCCCGGCAAGCCATCCTCCGGGGCGGTGGGTGGTCTGAATCGTGGCGTCGTGGTCCCGAGTCGTTCCAACGTGGCCGCCGAAAATTCGCTAAGCACCTATCTCATTAGCAAAGGATTGGTGGGCGGAATGGAAACCTACAAAACGGGAGTTGATGACGATCTCTGGCATACTTCGGTTTCTCTGGCGGACAAATCCAACATGGTATCGATGCTCATTAACAGCGGGGTGAACTCGGACCCCCCGAATTTCTTCGGCAGAAAGCAAGGAACGGACAAGGATCCAGCAAACTTGGCTTCTCTAAAACGGAACAAGAAAAATACCAGTCTGCCGAATCAGGACCTCGGACAGCTCTGGATGCTATGCAGTGCGGATGAGTTGAACTACGGGCAAAGCGCGTCGGTTTCCACCGGCGTCAAAGGCTCCAGCGAATGGCAGGGTAGGTTCTACGCCTTCTTCGATGGACATGTGGATTTAATCAAACAGCAAACCCCTTCGATTTATCCCGAAGACAAGGATTGAGCCTTCATGATTTTGGGAAAACCTGTTACTTATGGAACCCTGTTGTTCCTCGGCCTGTCGGCATCCTTGGTTGATGCCGCGAACACCGCCGTCTCGACGGGAGGTGTCGTGGTTTCCGGCAGCAGCGAGTCCACGGCCGCTGGGCTTGCGATTCTGAAAAAGGGCGGCAGCGCCGCGGATGCGGCCGTCACCGTATCCCTCGTGCTCGGCATGACGGAGCCCTTCAACTCCGGCCTCGGTGGCAAGCTGGTCGCCCTCTATTACGATGCGAAGACCGGCCAAGTCAGCTTCGTGGATGCCATGAGCAGCGCGCCGCTCGACATCCCGGTGTCCAAGATACCGCGCATGAAGGCGTCCACGCTCGGACACGGCTATCCCGCCGCCTGCATCCCCGGCTGCGCCGCCGGACTTGGGATGCTCCATGAAAAATGGGGCAAGCTGGAATGGAAGAAGTGCGTTGAACCCGCGGCCGACATCGCCGCGAAAGGCTACGAGGTGCCCGAGAAGCAACTCGTTGTTTTCAAGGACAAGATTGCCGCCGTGCTTCCGGACAAGGAAGCCACCGGCATCTACTATCCCGGCGGCAAAATGCCAGTCCCCGGCCAGCGGCTCGCCAATCCGGACCTCGCGAAGACCCTTCGTATGATCGCGGACCAGGGGGCGCGCGCTTTCTACCAAGGCGATATCGCGGAGAAGATGGTGAAAGCTTCCAAAGCCGGCGGTGGCTGGTTTTCCATGGAGTCCTTCGCCAAGTATGAGGCCCGCCTGAGCGAACCTCTCTCCGACGAATACAAGGGCTACCGCGTCTACACCGCCCCCGCCCCACTGACTGGCGGAGCCACCCTGCTTCTCACCCTGAAAATCCTCGAAGGTCACGATTGGAAGGGAACTTCGCCCTCCAGCTTCGCCCGCATCGATCTTACCTCGCGGGTTTTCCAACAGGTCTATCCGGTCGTGAAAAAGGTCTTCGCCGATGTTCCAACCGCCATGCCGAAAGCTCGTGAGATCTTCCGCGCGCCAAACTACGAACTCCTGCTCTCCCTTGCCACGGAAAGCAACCCCAAGAAACCCCGCTTCGCCCCCAACGCGGAGATGGATGACGAGGAGATCATGACGGGCAACACCACCCATTTCCTCGTCATGGACCGCGAGGGCAACATCGCCTGCGTTACCCAGTCGCTGAGCCACCATTTCGGCGCGGGTGTCGTGCCGCCCGGAACCGGTGTTTTACTCAATGACGACTTCACGAACTTCGGTTTCCACTCGCCCGGTTCGGCCAACCAGTTCGCTCCGGGAAAGCGTCCCCGCAGCACCATCACTCCGGTGATCGTCACCCGCGATGGCAAGCCCGTCATCGCCCTGGGCGCTCCGGCCAGCCAGCGCATTCCCACCGGCGTCCACCAGGTGCTCACCAGCGTGCTCGACTTCGGCCTTCCGCTTGCCGAGGCGATCGAGGAACCGCGCTTCCACCTCCGCCAGCCGGACAGCTCCCGCGAGATGCCTAACAAACTCGATTTGGAAGGCGGCATCGACGCGGATACCGTGACGAAGCTCTCCACCGGCGGCTGGAAGACCTATGCCGGAGGCCAGGATTCCTACTACTTCGCCGGCGTCAATGCCGTGCGCGTCCTGCCGGACGGCAGGCACGAGGCGGCCGGTGACGACCGCCGGACGAACCTCGCCGCCGGCGAGTGAAACGCTTCCTGACCCTTTTCAAACCCATGCGATTTCTCCTGGTCCTGCTTTCGGTTGCCGTTTTCCCCGCGATGGCTCCGGCTGCCACGCGCGGTTATGCCGCTTCCGTTCATCCTCTTGCCACCAAGGCGGGCCTCGCCGCTTTCGAATCCGGCGGCAATGCCATTGATGCCGCCGTGGCCACCGCCCTCACCTTGGGTGTCGTGGATGGCCACAACTCCGGCATCGGCGGTGGCTGCTTCTTCCTCGTCCATCTCGCGGACGGCCGCACCTTCTGCATCGACGGCCGCGAGATCGCTCCTGCCAAGGCTTCCCGTGACATGTACATCATCGGTGGCAAGCTCGACGAAACCTTGAGCAAGACCGGTTCCCTCGCTTCCGGCGTCCCCGGCGCGCTCGCCGTCTATGCCTCTGTCGTCGAACGCTTCGGGAAACTTCCCCTGAAGAATGCCTTCACCCATGGCATCCGCCACGCCGAAGAAGGCTTTCCCATCGATGAAGTCTATGCCCGCAAGCTGGAGGCGACCAAGATCGACCTCGCGAAATTCCCCGCCACCCGCGCCATCTTCCTCAAGCAGGACGGCCAGCCTCTCCTGAAGGGCGAGACGCTTGTCCAGAAGGACCTCGCGGCGAGTTACAGGGCGATCGCGGAGAACGGACCGGCGTGGTTCTATGAAGGACACTTTGCCGGAGCTGCGGGGGAATGGATGGCATCCAACGATGGCATTCTCGCCGCTTCGGACTTCAAGGCCTACCGCTTCGCCGAGCGCAAGCCGCTCGTCAGCACCTATCGCGGGTGGACGGTCATCGGCGTGCCGCCGCCCAGCTCCGGCGGTGTCCACATCGCGCAGATGCTGAACATCCTTGAGACTTTCGATCCTTCCGCGATGAAACCGGATGGCCCGGCCTTCGATCACATCGTCACGGAAACCATGAAGCTCGCCTTCGCGGACCGCGCCCACTGGCTCGGCGACCCGGCCTTCACCGATGTCCCTGCCGGCCTCGCCTCCAAGGAATACGCCGCCACCCTGGCCAAGCGCATCGACTTGGAGAAATCCACCCCTGTCGACAAGCATGGCGATCCACCGGACTGGCAGAACAACCATTTCGAAAAGCATACCACCCACTTCGCCACCGCGGATGAATTTGGCAATTGGGTCAGTTGCACCGCCACCATCAACACCGCCTTCGGCTCGAAAGTCGTCATCCCCGGAACCGGCATTCTGCTGAACAACGAGATGGATGACTTCTCCATCGCCCCCGGCGTGCCGAATGCCTTCAAGCTCGTCGGTGCCGAGGCCAATGCCGTCGCTCCCGGAAAGCGTCCGCTTTCCAGCATGTCACCCACGCTGGTCATGAAGGGCGACAAGGTGATCATGTCCATCGGTGCGGCGGGTGGTCCCACCATCATCACGCAGGTCTTGCTGGGCCTGGTCAATGTGCTGGACCACGGCCTGTCTCCCGCCGAGGCGCTGGCGCAGCCCCGCGTGCATCACCAATGGTCACCGGATGTCTTGCGCATCGAGCGCAACACACCGACACCCATCCTCGAGTCCCTCAAGGCCATGGGCCACGAATTGGAAATCCTCGAACGCTTCGGCGCCTGCCAGATCATCGCGCGCGATGGCGCTGACGGCTTTACCGGTGCCTGCGATCCACGCGTTCCCGGACTCGCCACAGGAACATCCAGCAAGGAGGCCCGCTGAAATCCATGGGCGTACGTTTCCTCAGCTTCCTCGCGGCCATCCTCCTGGCTCCTCTGGTCCTCGCCCAAGGGACGGCGAATTTCCAGACCCGCCAAACCTGGACCTTTGCCCAGGATGGAGTCTCGTTCACGAACAACTTTTCCGGTGCACGGCTCAATGGCGTCACCCGCACCGCCGCGAATACTTACCGGCTTTCGATCACGCCGGAGACCACGCCCATCAATGACAGCCCGTGGTATGCCTTCCGCATCTGGGCCACTTCCAGCCGCCCAGTCACCCTCACGTTGGTTTACACGGGGGGGCACCACCGCTACAATCCCAAGACCACCTTCAATAACTGGGAAACGTGGACTTCTTTCAGTTCCGCGAACGTGACCGTTAGTGCGGACGAAACCGAGGCGACATTCTCGATGCCCATCAACTCGACGGTGCGGATTGCCGCCGCCCAACCGATGATTACCCTGGAGGACCAGATGGCTTGGGCAAACACCTTCACGGCCTTGCCTTTTGTCACCCAGTCCAGCCTTGGAAATTCTGTCCAAGGGCGGCCTATTCCACGGCTGGATGCTTCCACCGCGCCAGCCGGGGATTCCCAAACGCTGATCCTCATGACCGGACAGCATCCCGCGGAAGTCACCGGTGTTCGTGCCTTCCGCACCTTCGTTGAAACAGTTCTCGCCGATACCCCGCTGGCCCGCCAATTCCGGCGCCGTTTCAACATCGTCATCTTCCCGCTGATGAATCCGGACGGTTGGTATCACGGCCACTGGCGTGGCAATGCCAATGGTGTTGATACCAACCACTATTGGGAGGGCAACGGCGACCCAATCTGTCCGGAAACCACCCTGGGCCTCGCCGCCGTCCGCTCCATTCCGAATCCCGCCGCCTTCATCGACTTCCATTCCACAGGATCCAACATTTTCTACACGGGCACTGACGATGCGGAGGAACCGACGTACTTCGTGCCCGAATTTCTCGCGGAAGTGGCAACCCGCGTTCCGGATTGGCCATGGGGGCGCGGCATCAACGAAAGTGGCGAGGGCTCCAGTTCGCGCTCATGGGTCGCCACGGAAATTGACTGTGCCTCCATGACCTGGGAATATTCGGACACCGCCAGCAATGCCCGTCTCGCCCAAATCCCCCTCGAGGGCGCGAACGCGCTGATGACCCTGATGCTCAAGCTTTGGGCAAACAAGGAGGCGCCGGACGCCCGCTATGATTTCGAGAATGCCGCCAGCCTCGGCACGGACTCCACCGGCGCGCATCCTGCAGTTGTAACCGGCACGCCCGTGGCCACCAAGCCCGGGGCGATCGGCACCGGGGGAATCTCATTCCCGGGCGCCGGCGCTTATCTAACTGTTCCGGATTTCGACTATGGCTCCGCCGGGACGACGCTGTCCCTTTGGTTCAAGGCGGATGCCGCTTCCTTCGCCGCCGGGGATTTTACTTATCTCTTCTCCCACGGAACCTCCACTCTGGCGAACAACCTGAGTGTTTACTACCGGAGGGAAGCCGGGGAACTCCGCGTCCGGGTGCGTGATGCGGATGATGCCGTGGATGACATCGACATGCCCGCCTCCCTTTTCCTCGGCGACGGCAAGTGGCACCACCTCGGCGTCACCATCACGCCGGGCACCGGCACCAGTGTCTATTATGACGGCGTGTTCAAGGAATCCAATGCCAACGGCAACGACGGCATCAATCCCGCCAACGCGATCCGCATCGGCACCATCAATACGCTCGCCGCCAGCGGCGACTATCGCGGCCAATTGGATGACATCCGTATCTATCAGCGCACGCTCACTCCTTATCAGCTCACCGCCATCCGCCACATCGACGCGCCCGCCGAGCCCTACCTCGATTGGAAGGACCAGACCTTCACGACGCTTCCCTATTCCTATTTGAACGCTTCTGCCGCCGACCATGCGGACCCTGATGGCGATGGCATGGAGAACATCGTGGAAAACGCCCTTGGCGGAAATCCCCTCGCGAATGATGCCGCGCTCCTCATGCCACGTCTCCGTTTCGATTCCGGATCTGGCGACTGGTACTTCGAATATCGTCGTCGCCGCGTCGGTAATGGTTCTGCCGCCGGCGGTTGGACGGCCGGCTCTATCTTGTATCGCACCTGGACCAGCACCGATCTTTCGGAATGGGCCACTGGCGCGGATGCGCTTGCACCCTATACAGCCCCGGCCGTCATCGATGCGGATTTCGAGACCGCCACGCTCAAGTCGTCCACGTCCGGTGCTTCCGCGCGCTTCTTCCGCTTGGAAACCATCCGCGACGGCAACTGATCCCCTTTGATAGCGTTGGCGAGCGCGTGCTTCACGCCGTCTCCACGATCTTCCACACGGCAAACAAGGCCGCCGCTGCCAGAGCCACCATCGCGGCTCCACCCGCCACCTTGTCTGTTCCCGTGGTCCGTGGCCGGTGGGGGGACGAGGAAGCCGGAAAAACGATCACCGCGTAGAGCATTCCGGCAACGAGTCCTCCCGCGTGCGCCGCGTTGTCGATGTAGCGGTACCCGACCAGTCCGATCAGCGCCGTGAGTGCCACCCCCGCCGCGAGCCGGCGCCGGGAACGCCGGGGCACCAGCGCCTTGTGCAGCGTTTCGAAAACCATCAGGAAACCCAGCCAGCCCATCAGCCCGCCGGACGCTCCCACGGAATCCGTGCCCACGATTCTAACGGAGGTCTCCCCGCCGATAGCGGCGGCGAACAGGAAAACAAAAGGCACGTGCGGCCAGCGCGCGAACACCTCCACCCGCTTTCCCAGATAGAGCAGCGCCGCCCCGTTCATCAGCAGGTGGACCACGTTGCCATGCAAGAAAGGCGCGGTAAATAGCCGCCACCATTCGCCATGGTGCAGATACGCGTCTTTCACCAATCCCGCCGCTTTCGCGCCGTCCCAGATTCCGAAGGCGGAAAATAGCGATTTCAGTCCGGCGGTCTTCACCTGCCCGCCCAGTTGCGCGATCGCCACGATCAGCACCAGTGCCGCGAGAATTTTCGTGAATGGCGCCTTCTGCTGTTCGAGCCACGTTTCAAACCGGATCACCGGAGCGGCCTCGGCGATGCTCTCTTCATTCCATTTTCCCATTTCCATCCGCCGCTTCCGCGCCTGCCACCAGGGGATGAACGCGAAGATCACGAACATCAGCAGCGCGAGTCCGCACTGCGTCGAGCGTATGACCGTGCCTGCGGAAAATTTGAGACCTTGCAGGAAATCAATTGTTGTCCCCGCGCGTGCCGCGAGTTGCTCCGCCATCAAATAGCCGCCGTAAAGCGAGTAAAGCACCAGCGCGCCGAATATCCCGCCGAACCATTTCAGCCGGTAATGGGCTTCAGCCAAATCGTCCCGCGTCCAGTGTTCACGCGCGGTCCGCAACGCTTCCACCATGCCCGGCAGTTCTTCCGGCAGGATCATCCGCTCGTAGCCGGGACCCCAGACCAGCGTCACGCTGCCGTCACGGTCACTCCGGATGGCCGAGGCCAGGACATCCTTGTCCGCGCACGGGTGCGTCTGTCCCTTCGGATCTACCCATCCCCATCCCGGAGGCGAAACGGGAAACGCGTCTTCCCGTGCCCAGACGGGTGAGTCGGAGGGGGAAGGCGCTTGGACGGAATCGTTCACGCCGGGAGAGCTCGTTTACTCGCCGGGCTTTTTCTCGACCGGAGCGCTGTTGCTTTCGGTCCTCTCGGGCTTTGCCGGGGCTTCCACCGGTGGCGGCGTGGCATCCGGGGCAGCGGGAGGAGGCGTCGCGCCGTCGACGGGCGGCGCGGGTGTTTCCACCGGCGGGGTCACCGGGGCAGCAGGCGGTGCCGAGGCATCCGCGGGAACTTCGGTTGGCGTCGGCGTCGCGTCCTGCACCGGAGCATTCTCCGGCGGCAATTCTTCAGAAAGACTCTTCGGCTTCGTCTCGGCTGGCGGCGCGACAGGCTTCACTTCCACCTTCGGGGCCGTGTCGCTTGCCTTCACCGTGCTGATCACCTTGTTCTTCTGGCCGATCAAAACCGCCAGCAGCAGGCTGATGATGAAGAAAAGCGATCCCAAATAGACCGTGCCCTTCTGCAAAACGTTCGTCGTGCGTGCTCCGAACACTTGATCCGTCACGCCACCCCCGAAGGCCGCGCCCAATCCTTCTTGTTTCGGGCGCTGCATCAGCACCACTAGAATCAACAGGAAACAGACGATCACGAAAACCAGCAACAGCAGGTTGATGCTGATCGAGAGCCAGTTGATAGCAGAGAGGAAAGTCATGGGCGCGGGACTATGGGTGGCCCCTCCGGCCTTGTAAAGCGGCGAAATTCCGGAATTTGGAGGGCCGGATTGCCTATTTTCCGGGCTCCGGTTATGCCTTCCAGACGATGTTCCGGCGCTGGTATTTCCTCGTTTTTCTCCTCTTTTTCCTGCCCTCCTTGGCTCGGGCCCACCAGGTGTCCATGGTCCAGATGGAATTCGTGGCCGGGGAAGGGGAGTGGCGGCTCCTCGGGGAAATGGACATCGCCTACATGCTCCCGGAAACCCGTAAGGTCCCCGGCGCGCCGCCCCTCAGCCGCGCCGCTGTCCTGAAATACCCGCCGGAGGAATTTGCCCGCATCCGCCGGGAAACGGAGAAAACCCTCCGCCAGCTCCTCCGCATCACCTTTGCCGGGAAGGACCTTCCTTGGTCCATCGCCTTTCCGGATTTCGACGCCCGGCCGCTGGCCCTGCCGGAAGATACATCCGACATCGCCCTCCTCTCCACCACCATTTCCATGAGACCCGTGCCTAGGGAGGGGGAACTTCGCATCCACTGGGCCGGTGAGGAAGAGGCGGAGCTCGTCATCCTCGAGGAAAAGGCGGGCGTTGCCGAGGTCACCAGCGCCCTGCCCGGTGGGAGCCTCGTCCTACTCAAACGGGGCGGGGGAGGGGAAATCCTCGCCACCGAAAAACCCGCCACCGGCGGCTGGGTGCAGATGGGCTACCACCACGTCATCCCGGAAGGCCGCGACCACATGCTCTTCATCCTCGGCCTCTTCCTCCTCGCCCCACGCTGGCGGGCACTTCTCGGCCAATCCCTCATCTTCACCCTCGCTCATTCCGTTACCCTCGGGCTCTCCGTCTTCGGTTGGGTCAGCGTCCCGTCCCGTCCCGTGGAAATACTCATTGCCGTCAGCATTGCCTGGATTGGTATTGAAAAC
>CAXTTX010000048.1:16106-18053 GCA_964247045.1 uncultured Verrucomicrobiales bacterium
CTCGAACTCGGCAAACGCCGCCTCGCCATCGTCTTCACCTTCGGCCTCCTGCACGGCCTCGGCTTCGCCAGCGCCATTGGCGACAAAATGAGCGGCATCCCCCGCTCACGGCTCGCGGGTCCGCTCATGGGCTTCAACGTCGGCGTTGAGCTTGCCCAGATCACCGTGCTGGCCGTTGCCTTCCTCATCCTCTGGCCCTTTGGCAAATGGAAGCCCCGCGTGCAAACCATCGGCTCCGCCTTTGTCGCCCTCGCCGGCATCACCTGGGCCATCCAGCGCGCCTTCTTCCCCGGATCGCCGATTTTCTGATCTCACTAAACCGGAACCGCGAGAACGCGGAACCCGATGCTGATCAAAAGCGAGACCCCAAGATACCAGCCACAGATCTTCATGCTGGTTCCGCGTGGCGTCCCGCACACTTTCTGGATCAGGAAATAGAGCGCCAGGATTTCAATCACAGCCGTGAATGGCCCCAGCAGGGAACCAAGCAAGACTCGTGTCGGCATTCCCACGATCAGCGTGCCGATGATGACGATCCATGCTTCCGGCAGGCTCGCCGAAGCATTCGTCTGCCGTGTGAAATAGGTGATTAAGAACCAGAGGATTCCGACTTGGAGAAAAATTCCGATGATGCCCATGAGGTGAAATATGAAACGTTAGAATGTTCTACGCCGGTCGCGGATCTCCCCGAACATCTCCAAAAACCCCCTTCCCGCCGCCAGCTCCGCGAAATCATCATACGTCACCTTCTCCGCCGGTGGCCAGAACACCCCTTCCGCGATCTTCCCCGCAATCCAATCCGCGCAGGCCTTCGCCGACTCCACTTCGTCCATGGAAAATCCCTCCCATTCCTGGATGCCGATCTCGCTCTCCGTGGACCGCAGCGTGAAATAACAGGGCAGGGGAGCCTCTTCCCCGGCTTTGACCACCCCGCGTTTCACCAGCGCCAGCGCGTAAAGCGGCAGCTGCAAATTCGTCCACACGTAATCCACCGCCTTGCCGCGTTCTTCTCCGCCGTGGACGGCCGGGCTATCCGCCCCGAGATGCGCCGGAGCCGGATTGTTAGACGTGATCTTCCGCCGGTGGGCCTTCTCCACCGTGTCCACCCGCCCCGTCTTGTAATCGAGAACCCGCAACCTTCCCGTCTCCCGGTGCTGATCGATCCGGTCGATCTTCGCCACGATCAATGCCTCGCCCACCGGGATCTCCACCTTCCGTTCCACATCCACCACTTCCCATCCTTCCTCGCGGTTGAGGCCCTGCACCCGTGACAGCCACACGAAGCGTTGCCGCAGCGATTCCGTCTGGATCCGCACCGCGAGCGGCACGTGCTTGCCGAACCATTCCTTCACCACCTTGTCCAGCTCGCTCGAAAACCACGCCTGCAGCGCTTCCGGCTTGCGGTAGTCCCGCGCCTCCATGTCACGGCCCCAGCGTTCCAGCACCTCATGCGCCACCGTGCCGAAGTCCCGCGCGTTCCACTCCGCCCGCGTGGGTTCCGGTGTCTGCATCTTCAAGACATACTTGAGATAATAGCGGAATGGGCACTGCAGGTAATCACCCAGCGAGGTCACATTGAGCCGCTTCGGCGCTTCAACCACCGGAGGTTGCCATTGCCAGTCCGCATGCCAGCGGAGGCCTGCTTCCGGTGGTTCCACTTCCTTGAACAACTCAATCACCCTTGCCGGCAGTTCTTCCCGTTCCGCCGCCAGCAGGATCCGGGATGGCAACAGCGTGTCGCCACCCGCGCCGTTCTTCCCACAGATTACATCCACCCGGCCGCCATCTTTCCGCGCCTCCACCATCGCCTGATAGAGATACGCGTCCCGTGCCGCCCGTGCCGCGTCCCGGATCAATCCCAGCTTCTGCCGCGCCGCTTCGGATAGCTGTCGTGCCGGCCCTGGATCAGGATGTTGATGAGCGGGTTGGCGATCGCCGCGACGCCGG
>CAXTTX010000049.1:0-9696 GCA_964247045.1 uncultured Verrucomicrobiales bacterium
GATAGGTCCAGGCGGTTTGCAGGTCCTTCACTTTCGCCTTCGTGATCTGGGTGAAGTCCACGAACTTCGACTGGTCCGGGCCACCGCCGTATTGGTGCCAGGTGCGGTGTTGGGTGGCAGACGTGGTTTGGGACCAGCAAGCCGGAACCATCGCGGATACCGCCATGAAGAAAAGGGCCGCCCTCATCGTTTCGCTGGGGTGTTCCAGAAGATGAAGGTTCCGCGATTGGTGGAGGTGACGACATCCACCGCGCCGTCGCCATTGATGTCGCGGGCGAGCACGTCGGAACCCGCGCCGGAGCGGTTGTGGATGAGTTCCGGGACGAACTCCGCGCCGCCGGGAGCAGCGGGATTCCTAACGGTCCGGTAGGCGTAAAGGACGGGCGCGCCCCAGGCGTCGGGATCGAATTGGTTGTCGAGGTGGGCACCGCCGCGCTTGCCAGCGATGAAGTCCGGGATGCCGTCGCCATCGATGTCGGCGGCGGTGGTGCCGTGGATCTGGGAGAAGGTGACGCCGCCGGGATTTTCGGTGGAGAAGTCGTCGGCGATGAGATGCATAGCGAAGGAGATTTCGCCATCGCCCGTGCGCTTCTGTTCATACCAGGCGAGGCCGAAGCCGTGGGCATTCAGGCTGGTGACGACGTCGTTGAGCTTATCGCCATTCACGTCGTAGATGGCCATGACGGCTCCGCCCGCGCTGGAGCTGCGGTGGCCGAAACGGGCGAAGGCCTGCGGGTGGTATTTCCACGGGCCGTCCGCGGTGCCCACCGGTGGCTGTTCCCACCAGCCGTTCGGGTTGATGATGTCCGGCCTGCCATCACCATTGATGTCCCCTGCCCCGATGCCGTGGCCCATGGAAACGCCGGGTTCCGAGATGATGTGCGGGACCCAGGGTTTGGTCGGGTCGGTTGGATCGGGTTTCGCGTAGCGCAAGGTGCCATCCGCGCCGTAGATCAGGGCAGGGACGCCGCTGCCATCGATATCCTGATAGACCGTGATCTCGGTCTGCACGGAGGGGATGACCTCGTATTTGTCCCAGCGGCGGGGTTCGCCCTTCGGGTTGAGATAGATGGTGGCACGGGGCGGGCCGGTGAAGATGTCGAGCCAGCCGTCGCCATTGAAGTCGAAGCTGTACTGGCAGTTGACGTCGGTGAATTCCCTGGAGGGATTGAAGGCGAAGGCGGGGTAGATCTCGCGGTAGCCGGTGTAGTGCGGGCCGTAGTAGATGTAGGGACCGGCGACGATGTCGGTGATGCCGTCCTTGTTGAAATCCCCTGCCCCGGCGCCCCAGGAGTAATACATGTCGCTGACCCGCTGGACGTGGAAACGGGCGGAGGTTTCTTCCTTGGGAGTTTGGCGCGCGCCGAGGTCCTTGCAGGTGATTTCCTTGAACTTCACCTCGCCGGTGCCGCCGCTGACGAAGAGCGCGGGCGGACCGTAGCGGCCGAAGGATTCATCGGCCGCGCCACCGGCGGTTTCGCCGCTGTCGTTGAGGAAGGCGCGGATGATGTCGAGGTCGAGGGCGACTTCGATCTGGTTCCATTCCCCTGGCTTGAAGGAGGTGTCGGGGCGGCGCATGGGGAGCGGGGACGCGTCCTGTTTGTTAGATTGGCGGGGTTTGCGCGGGAGATCGCCTTCGGGTTTGGGTGGCGGGGCCTGGCGGACAATGCTGCCGGCGGGGCGGAGGGGTTGGCGGGAAGTTTCGGTGCCGTCCTTGGAAAAGGTGATGGCATGGGAGGTGACCTCGCCGTTTTTCACGGAAACCATGACGCCTTTGGCGCCGGTATCGGTGGGTTCCATGCGGAAGAGGAAGCCGACCTCGGTTTCCGCACCGCAGTGGAAGAGGGTGTGGAGGGCGGTGTCTTGATAGGAACGGTCTAGAAGGAGGTAGCCGCCTTTTGCGCCGGGTTTGAGGGTGGCGGTGAGCTCGCCATCGCGGGATTGCCAGGTGGCGTCACCGGAGGGGGTGCAGGTGGCGAGTGTGGAGTCGGTGAAGGTGTAGTCGGGAAGGAAGCTTTTGCCGCGGCCACCTGTGTCGGTTTGGGCGTGGGTGATGGTGATGCCCAAGAGGGAGAGACAGGCGAGGAGGCGTGGGAGAAGCAAGGGCATGGGGGTGGGTTTGAAGGACGCGTGGAGGATACGTCGATCGGGTGGATGGGTTCGTGCCCCCTTTTGCGGGGACAAGGGGTAGCGGGAAGGCTGGGAACGCTGAGAGGCCATGGTCCCCGTGATAGGCACAAGGCTTGCAGCCAGCGACGGTCATAGATTGAGGGCCTCGTGGAGAAGAGCAGCCACGCCCTCCATCTACGCTTCGCTACGATTGCCGCTACAACAAGCGGTAGCCGATGCCGGGCTCGTTCTGGAGGGTGAGCTTGTCGCCGAGTTTCTTGCGGAGGTGGTTGGCGTAGACGCGGAGGTAGTGCGTCTGGCCATCGCCCTGCTGGCCCCAGACCTCGCGGAGGAGCTGGCGCTGGGTGACGATCTTTCCGGCGTGGCGGGCGAGGGCGAGGAGGAAGGCGTACTCGGTGGGAGTCATCTTCAAAGGTTCGCCTGATAGAAAGACCTCGTGGCGGTCGAGGTGCATGACCAGGGGGCCGACAGTGAGTTCCGGGGAATCCGTGCCGTGGTGGCGGCGCTGGATGACGGCGAGGCGGGCAACGAGTTCGGCGGTGCTGAAGGGCTTGGTGACGTAGTCGTCCGCGCCGTTTTCGAGGGCGGTGACCTTCACGTCCTCCTGGTCGCGGACGGAGAGGATGAGGACGGGGACGGCGCTCCACTCGCGGAGGCTTTTGAGAACATCGAGGCCATCCATGTCGGGGAGGCCGAGGTCGAGAAGGACCACGTCGGGGCGGTGGAAGGCGGCCTCCTGGAGGCCAAGGCGGCCGGTTTCGGCTTCCTTGATGGTGTAACCGCGCGATTCGAGAGCCAGCCGCAGGAGGCGGCGGATCTGGATTTCGTCATCGATGATGAGGGCGGTCACGGGGAAGTTTGCTAGTTTTGAGGCAGGAAAAATGGGGCAATTAGTGCCTCTAAAATCCTGCGGATTGTTCAGTGTTCAGTTTTGAAGGAAGGAGATCGGAAGACAGTCAGTCCTTCTAAATTCCTTCGGAATGTTCAGGGAAGAAGAAAGTGCCGAGTGATCAGTGATCAGTGATCAGATTGACAGCGAAGTCGGCAAGGACGTAGTGAGGCACGTTCAAAGAGGATGGAGAGCGAGAGGGAGGCATGGCGAACAGCTTCCGGCGGTCGTAGATTGAGGGCTTTTTGGATGGGACAGCCACGCCCTCCATCTACGCTTCGCTCCTATTGCCGCTACAACGGAGGGCGACGCTACAGTGGAAGGGATTCGGTTTTCAAGAGGATCTCGAAGACGGCGCCGCCGGAGGGGTCGTTCCAGGCGTTGATCTGGCCGCCGAGGGACTGGATGAAGCCGCGGGCGATGGAGAGGCCGAGGCCGGTGCCGCCGGCGGGGGAACCGGGGGCGCGGTAGAACTTGCCGAAGACGCGGGATTCCTCGCCGGGCGGCAGGCCGGGGCCGTGGTCGCGGACGGTGAGGCGGAGCTTTCCCTCCGCGTGGCGGGCGGTGAGGTCCACGGCGGTGCCGGCGGGTGTGTACACGGCGGCGTTGTGGAGGATGTTCGCGAGGGCCTGGGTGAGGAGGGACTGGTCGGTCTTGACCAAGGGGATGTCCGGAGAAATGTCGATGTGGAGGGGACGGCCGGAAAGCGCCTCGCCCGCGGAGCGGATGGCAGCCTGGAGGAGTTCGTTCACATCGCACCATTCGAGGCGCGGCTCGACGACCTGGGATTCGAGGCGGGTCATCTGCAGGAGGCCATCGACGAGGCGCTGGAGGCGGGCCGTCGCGGTATCGATTTCACGGACGTAGGGGTTTTGGGCGACGGCCCCCATGCCATCGATGGAGGCGCGGATGACGGCGAGCGGGGTTTTCAGCTCGTGGGAGACGCTGTCTAACAAATTGCGGCGGAGGCGTTCGGATTTTTCCGTCAGCTCGGCGAGGTTGACAGCCTGGATGAAGTGTTCCTTTTCGAGGACGAGGGCGAGTTGCAGGGCGAAGGCCTCGACGGCCTGCCTGCGGGTGAAATCGAGGGCGGCGGCGTTTTCATCCAGCAGGCGCACGCCGAGCACGCCCATCACGGAGGTAGCCGTCTGCACGGGGATCCAGGTCGCCTCGGCACGGGGCAGCGTCGCGGTGAAGCGGCCGGCGACCTGTTTGTTCGTGTAGGCCCAGTTGGCGACAGCGAGTTCGTGGTCGGGCGGTTGCCAGGTGCTGGAGGCGTCCGCGCGCTCCGGCAGGGTGCGGTCGAGATTGCGGATGAGGAGAGCGGTGTCCGCCATGACCACGGAATTGATGACGCGGAGGGCCTCGGCGAGGCCCTTGCCGGGTTCCGGATTGAGGGCGGCGCTCTGGGTGACCCGGAGAAGGGCGTCGGTCTCCAATTGCCGCCGGCGCTCGGCAATCTCGCGGGCGCGGAGTCGGGCGGTCAACTGGCCCATGGCGATGGCGACACCGAAGAAGAGGGCGAGGAGGACGACGTCCTCCAAGGCGCGGACCTCGAAGGTGAAGCGCGGGGGGATGAAGAGGAAATTCCAGGCAAGCGCGCCGAGGGTGGCCATCAGGAGCACCGGACCGCGGCCGATGTGGAAGGCGGCAAGCAGGATGGCGAAGAGATAGATCATCGCCGGGACGGTGTAACCAACGACGGATTCGAGAGCGAAACAGATGAGGGTGAGAACAAAGATGGTACCAATGGCGATGCCGTAGGAGATCCAGTGGCTGGCCGAGGGGGAGATCTTGCGTTCCGGCGGTTTGCTAGATGACGGACGGCCGATGACGGGACGGACGACGCAGACATCGATATCGCCGCTGCCGGTGATGACACGGTCGGCAAGGGTGGGACGCCACCAGTGGCGGCGGTCGGTCTTGCCGACGATGATCTGCGAGGCATTGCGCTCGCGGGCGGTCTCGAGAAGGGTGGCCGCAACGTCATCGCCGGTGGCGTGGACGACCTCTCCGCCGAGACGGCGGGCAAGGGCAAGGCCGCTGGAGAGGTAGTCCTGTTCCTGCTCCGTGAGCGGGCGGGTGCCCTCGACCCAGACTGCCATCCATGGGCAGGCATGGCGGCCGGAGGCGCGACGGGTCCAGCGGATGAGGCTCTCCGAGTAGGGCGTGGGGCCGACGGCCACCATGAGGCGGGCGTTGGTTTTCCACGGGCTGGAGACGCGGCGGGCCTTGCGGATGTCCTCGAGATCGCGCTCCACGCTCTCCGCGGTGAAGCGGAGGGCGAGCTCGCGGAGGGCGGTCAGGTTGCTCTCGCGGAAGAAGCCGTCGGCAGCGGCCTGGGCGCGTTCTCCCAGATAGACCTTCCCCTCCGAAAGGCGGAGCATGAGTTTCTCCACGCTGAGATCGACGAGCTGGATCTCGTGTGCGGAGTCGAGGAAGGAGTCCGGAACGGTCTCGCGGACGGCGACGCCGGTGACCTGGCGGACGATATCGACCTGGCTCTCGATGTGCTGGACATTGAGGGTGGTGACGACATCGATGCCGGCTTCCAGGAGTTCGATGACGTCCTGATAGCGTTTCAGGTGGCGGCTGCCGGGGGCGTTGGTGTGGGCCAGTTCGTCGACGAGGAGGAGGTCGGGCTTGCGCTGGAGGGCAGTATCGAGGTCGAACTCTTCCAAGGAGTGGCCACCGTGTTCAATCTGGCGGGGCGGGAGGATCTCAAGGTTCTCCAGGAGGGCGGCGGTTTCGGCGCGGCCGTGGGTTTCGACGACACCGGCGAGGACCTTGAGGCCATCCTTCTGCCGCTGGCGGGCGAGCAGAAGCATGGCGTAGGTCTTGCCAACACCGGGGCACATGCCGAGCAAGATGAAGAGGCGGCCCCTGCGCCCGGCCTCTTCCTCGCGGCGGAGTTGCGCGAGGAGGGCATCGGGGTCAGGGCGGGTGTCGGTCATGGAGAGGTTTTGGGAAGGTGTTATGAAACCACTGATTTCACAGATTTACTGATTGAAGAGGAAGAGGCCGGGGCGCCTTGCAAGGTGGGAAGGTTAAGGAGAGTCCGATGGGACCAAAACGGGGAAATGACAACATTTGCCAAGGTAATGGAGAAAAAAACGAGGGGTTTTGTTAGATGGGGATTGAGGATGAGTGAGATGGGAAAATCGGATAGCGAATTCGGGGCGGAATGACGGTGATTTGACGCGTTTTTGACCGTAATTGAGGGGGAATTTTGACAAAATCCGTACGAAATCCGTACGTTTGGTGTACGGATTGGGGATGGGGCGTGCAAAACCTTGTCATTTTGGGGGGCTGCGAAGTGAATGAGCGGGCTGGGTTGGCGAAGGTGGGAATGTCCATTTTTTCCGAGATGAAATTCAGGGGGGTGGGACGGCAGTTGAGGATGGTCTCGCGCGGAGCCGCAGGGGCGCGGAGGAAGAGGTTGCTTCACCCTGCGGGTTGCCGAGAGGGTTGGGAAGTTTCCGGGAATATAGCAGAGATCGGGAACGCTCTCAATATTGGCAGCCGGAAAATTTGGGGGAAATGGTAACACCTCCGGGGATGTGCTGAGGAAAGGAGGGAGAACCTGGAGTTTAACTGAAAACCGGGGAAACCGATCGGGCGATTTGAAATGAGAAAAATCGGTTTTGGCGGGATTTGATAGAACCTTTGCCGTGGCTGGTGGTGGAAGCTGTCCCAACCGGACCGTTAGGAATAATGGTCCTTGCCGGGAAGAGCGGCTGCGAGGGGGACTTTCGGCAATGGGAGTGGGTTGAACCGCCCCAGCCGGACCGTTAAGGATAATGGTCCCTGGCTTTCAGACTCAGCGGGCGGGGAGCTTATCAAGGGAGAGGTTGAGGCGGGAGAGATTGATACGGGCGGTGCCGGTGACACGGGAGGGCGGGTCCTCGGTGGTTTCGTCGATGAAGCGTTCGAGGTGTTGTTTGGCTTCGGGGCCGAGTTTGCGTTCGGCAGCGACGCGGGGGAGCTGTCGGAGGGCCTCGCCGACGGTAATCCAAGGGCCGGTGTCGTCGGCGGTGTCGGCAGTGTCGTCGGGAGCAGCTTGGAAGTAGGCGGGGCCGGAGAGCTTTTGGGCAAGGAGGGACTCGGCGGTGCGAGCCCGCTCGCGCTCGCTAACAGGGGTGACGGTGTCTCCGCCCTCGCGCGGGTAGAGGAAGAAGGCGAGGAGGGCGAGGATGAGGACGAAGGCCCAGCCGACGAGGGCACCGGTGTTGGGTTGGGTTTTCATGGCTTGTTTGTGGCGTCGAGCGCCAGGTTGAGTTTGAGGACGTTCACGCCGTCGTCGCCGAGGAAGCCGAGGGAGGCCTTGTCGGTATTGGCGGCGATGAGCTGTTGGACTTTTTCAGGAGACAGGCTACGGGCCTTGGCGACGCGCGCCGACTGGAGGGCCGCATTGGCAGGAGTGATGTGCGGATCCAGGCCGCTGGCGGAGGCGGTGACGGCATCGGCGGGGACGGGTTGGTTGTCGGGCAGGTTGTTGGATTGGCGGTAGGCGGCGACGCGTTCCTTGATGAGATCGGCGAGTTTCTGGGAGGTGGGGCCCAGGTTGCTGCCGCTGGAACTGGCACCGTCATAGCCATTGGCACCGGCGGCGGAAGGGCGCGGGTGGAAGAAGGATTCGCCGGTGAAATTCTGGCCGATGAGGGAGGAACCGATGATCTGGCCGGCGGAGTTGCGGATGAGGCTGCCGTTTGAATTTGCGGGGAAGGCGAGTTTTGAGATGCCGGTGACGGCGAGGGGGTAGAGGCCGCAGCAGACGATGGCGAGGATAAGGGTGGAGAAGATGGCGGGGCGGATGGTGGTGAGGATTGTTTTCATGGTGGTGGAAGGTGGAGGAAGACGGGGTTGATGGGGCGGAATAAATTTTGAGGGCTGCTCTGGTTTTTTTTCTTCGCCCTCCATCTACGCTTCGCTCCGATTGCGCTCCGGGAAGAGGCGGGTGCTGTGGGGCGGAATGAATTCCGCGCTCCTTCAGGCGAGGTTGAGGGTGGTGATGACGAGGTCGATGGCCTTGATGCCGATGAAGGGAACGATGAGTCCGCCAAGGCCATAGATCAGGAGATTGCGACGGAGAACCGCGATGGCACCGAGCGGCTTGTAGGGCACGCCTTTCAGGGCCAAGGGGATCAACGCGACGATGATGAGGGCATTGAAGATGATGGCGCTGAGGATGGCGCTTTGCGGGGAACCGAGCTTCATGACGTTGAGCGCGGCCATGGCGGGGAAGGTGGCCATGAGCATGGCCGGAATGATGGCGAAGTATTTGGCCACGTCGTTGGCAATGGAGAAGGTCGTCAGGGAACCGCGGGTCATGAGCAACTGTTTGCCAATTTCCACGATCTCGATGAGCTTCGTCGGGTTGCTATCCAGGTCCACCATGTTGCCTGCCTCGCGGGCGGCCTGGGTGCCGGTGTTCATGGCCACACCCACGTCGGCCTGGGCCAGGGCGGGAGCGTCGTTGGTGCCGTCTCCGGTCATGGCGACGAGGTGGCCGGCGGCCTGTTCCTCGCGGATGCGCTTCAGTTTGTCCTCCGGGGTGGCCTGGGCCATGAAGTCGTCGACACCGGCTTCCGCCGCGATGGCGGCGGCAGTCATGGGATTGTCGCCGGTGATCATGACGGTGCGGATGCCCATTTTGCGCAATTGGGCGAAGCGTTCCTTGATGCCGCCTTTGACGATATCCTTCAGTTCGACGACGCCGAGGACTTTCGGTCCGTCCGCGACGACGAGGGGGGTGCGCCCGGCACGGGAAGCGGCCTCGACGGCCTTTTCAACGTCGACAGGATAAACGCCGCCCTGTTTCTCGACCCATTGTTTCACGGAATCCGCGGCGCCCTTGCGGATGCTGCGGCCACCGATGTCCACGCCGCTCATGCGGGTCTGGGCGGTGAAGGGCACGAACTCGGCATGGGGCTCCTGGAGCTCGCGGGCACGGATGTTGAACTTCTCTTTCGCCAGCACCACGATGCTGCGGCCTTCCGGTGTTTCATCCGCCAGCGAGGCGATCTGGGCACCGTCGGCGAGTTCGTGTTCGGTGACGCCGGGAGCGGGAATGAAGTCCGAGGCCATGCGGTTGCCGATGGTGATGGTGCCGGTCTTGTCGAGCATGAGGACGTCGATGTCTCCTGCGGCCTCCACGGCACGGCCGCTGGTGGCCATGACGTTCCTGCGGATCAAGCGGTCGATCCCGCTGATGCCGATGGCACTGAGCAAGCCACCGATGGTGGTGGGAATCAGGCAGACCAACAAGGCCACCAGCACGGGGATGGTGAAGGCGATGCCGGCGTAGGTGCCGAAGGGTTTCAGCGTGATGACCACCAGCAGGAAGATCAGCGTCAGCGCGGAGAGCAGGATCGTGAGCGCGATTTCGTTGGGGGTTTTCTGGCGTTTCGCACCCTCCACCATGGAGATCATGCGGTCCAGGAAGGTATTGCCCTTCTCCGAGGTGATGCGGATGACGATGCGGTCGCTGATGACCCGGGTGCCGCCGGTGACGGCGCTGCGGTCACCACCGCTCTCGCGAATGACGGGCGCGGACTCCCCGGTGATGGCCGCCTCGTCCACGCTGGCGATGCCCTGGATCACGTCGCCATCGGCGGGGATCACATCGCCCGTTTCACAGACAACGAGGTCCCCTTTGTCCAACATCGGTGCGGAAA
>CAXTTX010000049.1:9706-17867 GCA_964247045.1 uncultured Verrucomicrobiales bacterium
ATTTCTTCCTTGTCGCCCTTGAGGCGGCGGGCGGTGGTGTCCTTGCGGGCCTTGCGGAGACTGTCAGCCTGGGCCTTTCCGCGGCCCTCGGCCACGGCTTCCGCGAAGTTGGCGAACAGCACCGTGAACCAGAGCCAGATGGCGAGCTGGATGACGAAGCCGCGTTGGTCATGAGAGGTGAAAATCGCCACGGTGGTCAGGACCGCGCCGATCTGGGTGACGAACATGACGGGGTTTTTTATCATGAGCCGCGGATCGAGCTTGGCGAAAGCGTCTGGGATTGCGGGAATGAGGATGCTCTTGTTGAAGAGGCTGGATGATGGGCGAGACATGGCGGGAAAGAGAGTTTGCTAGTTTGTAGCGTTCAGTTTTCAGGAAGAGGGGGACGGGAGGTCCCCGAACGGACTGGGACGGGACGTCCCAGCCGCGGAAGAGATATGTCAGAAGAGGTTACCCTTGAGCATGAGGAACTGCTCGACGATGGGACCGAGGGCGAGGGCGGGCAGGAAGTTCAGCGCGCCGACCAGCAGGACGGTTCCCAGCAGGAGGATGGTGAAGGTCACTCCGGATACCTGGAACGTTCCGGAACTCGGCGGAGCCACCTTCTTTTTCACCATGGAACCCGCGAGCGCCATGACAGGAATGATCATCAGGAAACGGCCGATGAGCATGGCGATGCCGAGGGTGACATTGTAGTGGGGATCCCCGTTGGAGGGATTGGCCGTCAGACCGGCGAAGGCGCTGCCATTGTTTCCGGTGGCGGAGCTATAGGCGTAGAGGATTTCGCTGAAGCCGTGGGGACCGGCGTTGTTCAGGCCGGCCTGGCCCCAGGGGGAGACGGCAGCCCATGCGGTGAAGCCGAGGATGCTGGCCGTGAGGACCAGCAGGGCAAGCATGGCCATTTTCACGTCGAAGGCCTGGATCTTCTTGCCAAGGTACTCGGGGGTGCGACCCACCATCAAGCCGGCGATGAACACGGCGAGGACCACAAAGACGAGCATGCCATAAAGGCCCGCGCCGACGCCGCCGATGACCACCTCGCCGAGTTCGATCATGAAGAGTGGCACGAGTCCGCCGATGGCGGTGAAGGAATCATGCATCGAGTTGACGGCACCGCAGGAGGCGGCGGTGGTGATCGTCGCGAACAAAGAGGAATTGAAGATGCCGAAGCGGACTTCCTTGCCTTCCATGTTGCCATCCGCCGCCACGACGCCCAGCGCCTGGTGGATCGGATTGCCGTGGGCCTCCGCCCACCAGCAGGCCATTACCCCGGTGACGAACAGCACCATCATCGCGGTCCAAACCGACCACCCGTGAGCCTGGTTTTTCGTGGTCTTGCCCAGATACCAGGTCAGGCCGCTGCCGATCGCGAAGATCGAGAGCATTTGCATGAAGTTCGAGAGCGGGGTCGGATTTTCGAAAGGCTGGGCGGAGTTCGCGTTGGTGAATCCGCCGCCGTTGGTGCCGAGCATCTTGATCGCGGATTGCGAGGCCATCGGTCCCTGGGCGATGGTTTGCGTGGTCACCGTTTCCGGACCGGTTTCACCCGTCACGGTCATCGGTTCGACCAGTGTCACGGTGTCGTAGGCCTTGAAATTCTGGATCGTGCCCTGGGACACCAGAAAGATGGCGAACACAAGGCAGATTGGCAGCAGGAGGTAATAGGTGCAGCGGGTGAGATCGACCCAGAAATTGCCAAGCGTCGCCGCCGAATGCCTCGCGAGCCCGCGAACGAGCGCCGCGGCAATCGCGATGCCGACGGCGGCGGAAGTGAAGTTATGGATCGTCAAGGCGACCATCTGCGAGAAATACGACATGGTGCTTTCACCGCCGTAGCTCTGCCAGTTCGTGTTGGTGGTGAAGCTGACCGCGGTGTTGAAGGCGAGCGACGGACTCAGCGCGGGCAGGCCCTGCGGGTTCATGGGCAGCAGATGCTGCAGGCGGAGAATCGCGTAGGTGAACAGCACACCCGCCGCGCTGAAGACCAGCATCGCCACGGTGTAGCCTTTCCAGCCCTGCTCGTGGGACGGGTCCACGCCCATGAGGCGGTAGGTGATTTTTTCAAAGGGCCGGATGAGCGGGTCGAGCCAGGTTTTACCCTGCGGGTCGAGCACCTTCGTGAGATAGATGCCCATGGGTTTGGTGATCAACGCCAGGAGGGCGATGAAGAGAACAAGTTGAAGCCAGTCGTTCGCGTGCATGGTCGTGGATCAGAATTTTTCCGGGTAGAGCATGGCCACCAGCAGGTAGCCGATCAGGAGGATGGCGATGACGCCGGTGATGAGTGTTTCCATGGAATTGGTGTTTAAAGGGACTCGCAAAAACGGGCGTAGATCGCGGCGAGCGCGAAGAAGCCCAGCGTCACGGCGATGTAGATGAGGTCGGTCATGTTGGTGGCGGGAACTGGAATCAGTCTGCCACGGGATCGCGGATGGCGTAGTCAAAGGGCGGGTGATTCCCGTTAAAAAAACGTAAAAACGCGGGTGGGAAGGTCAGGGATCCGGGGGACGGGAAGATGAAGAGCAAGCTGAAGCTTGAACTCCGGACAGCCGAACTACGGGGGCGTTCAAGAACTGACGGAGAGCCATTTCAGCAAGTGATTGCAAGGAAGCCTGTGATGACCGGCTTTCATGGGTAGCGGGAATATTCTTCACGGGGGAAATGGCGTTGGCGGGTTGCTCTGGCAGGAATCGCGCTCCGTAGCGGGGCACGCTCCATGAAAACCAAGACCGCACTCCTGCTCCTCGCCACTCCCCTGCTCCACGCCGGAACCCCGGATGCACCGGTGGATACGGCGCCGCCAAAAGCGGAAGAATGGATCACCCCGCTGATCGACATCCGCGCCCGTTATGAATTCGGCGACGTGGATGGATTTGATCCCTCGCACGCCTTCACCATCCGCGAACGCCTGGGCTTCAAGACCATGGCATGGAACGGGCTGAGCTTGCTGGCAGAAGGTGAATTCACGCAGTCCCTCGTGGATGATTACAACTCCGGCGACGCCCAGGCGCATCCGGTGGACCCGTCGAACACGACCATCAGCGATCCGGAAAACTTCGAGCTGAACCAGCTTTACGGACAATACGCGGCCTTTGACACCACGGTGAAAGTCGGCCGGCAGAGGATCATTTATGACAACTCCGCCTTCATCGGCAACGTCGGCTGGCGCCAGAACGAGCAGACGTATGACGCGGCCTCGATCAGCAGCACGTATTTCGAGGACCTCACGATCAACTACGCGTATGTGAACCGCGTGAACCGGATCTTCGGCACGGAGGCGACGAACTTCGGCCGCGCGGCAGAGGGTGATCTCAATTTGCTGAACCTGTCCTACGCGGGCATCAAGGGGGTGACGCTGGGGGCGTATGCCTATCTGATGGACTTCGACGACGCGCCTCCGGGCTGGGACAACCAGACCTTCGGCGTGAGCGCGAAAGGCAAGGTGTGTGACAGCCTGCTGCTCTACGGGGAATTCGCGTGGCAGGACCAGGCGGGACCGCTGGATGCGGACGACGCGATCTACGGCCACACCTACGCGACGCTGACCTTCCTGAAGGACCAGACGGTGACGCTGGGGTTTGAATATCTGGATGCCGGGTTCCAGACGCCATTGGCGACGGTGCATGCGTTCAACGGCCTCGCGGACGTCTTCGCGGGACCACGGATCGCGGGCACGCTGCCGGGACTGGCCGACCTGTATGTTTCCCACACGGTGCCGATCTTCTGGGGCGTGAAGTGGACCAACACGCTGCACGCGTATGGGGACAACGCGATTTCCACGGACCTGGGCTGGGAATACAACTCGGTGCTCTCGAAGAAGTTCAACGACAACTTCAGCGGGATCGTGGAGATCTCGCACTTCGAGACGGAGAGTTTGTTCCCGACGACGACGCGGGCCTCGCTGGGGGTGACATATACGTTCTGATCGGTTTGATGGTTTGATTTGATGAAGAGGGGCGCCCGGTGAGCAGAGAGGCTTGCCGGGTACCTTTTGGCGTGGGTGGGATAAGGGGGGGATGGTCGGGGGTGGCAGACGGACAGCTTCCGGCGGTCATAGACCGCCGCTACAAGGGGATAGGAGAATTTCGCACGGTTGGCATTTCAACCGCTTACTGTACCCATGGAGTTTTCGCCACGGGCCGGCATTCGAAATGCCATCCGCCTCGGGTTTGTCCCGCTGGCGGATTGCGCGCCGCTGGCAGTGGCGAGAGAGGCTGGCATCTTCGAGAGGCACGGGCTGAAGGTGGAACTTTGCCGCGAGCCAGGCTGGGCGACGGTGCGGGACAAGATTTTTTATGGCGACCTGGACGCGTCGCAGGCGATCGCCGGGATCGCGTTCGCGCTGGGCTTCGGGCTCACGGGACTGAAGTGCGATGTGGTGGTGCCACTGGTGCTCAACGTGCATGGCAACGCGATCACCCTGTCACGGGACATCCCGCCGGCGAAGATCGGCCGGGGGGAAGGCTTGCAGGCCTACCTGACGCACACGTGGCGGAAGGACCGGCCGTTCACGCTGGCGGCAACACACCGCTGTTCCTCGCATTTCATCCTGCTGTATGGCTGGCTGAAGCGCCACGGCATCGACATCGCGGGGGAGGTGGAGATCGTTTTCCTGCCGCCGCCGCTGATGGCGCGGCAATTGAAGGCAGGGCACATCGACGGCTATTGCGTCGGGGAGCCATGGAACTCGGAAGCGGTGCTCGCGGGGACCGGCTGGTGCCCGTCCACCTCGGCGGAGCTTTCGCACGGTCATCCGGAAAAGGTGCTGCTGGTTTCAGGAAATTTCCAGCGCGAGCGGGCGGAGGAGTCCCAAGCGCTGGTGGCGGCGCTGCTGGAGGCGTGCGCGCTGTGCCAGGAGACGACTTTCCGTGAGGAGCTGATTTCGATTTTGTCACACAAATCCTACACCGGGGCATCTCCCGAGGTGCTCCGCAACAGCCTGGGTCCGGTGTTCGATTCGGGGAACGGAAAGGTTCCCGCGTCGACGTTCCACCTGTTCCACGGGGACTCGGTCAACCGGCCCACGGTTGAAAAAGCCTCATGGGTCTTGGCCGGGATGCGGGCCACGGGAACCTTCCCGGACAGCTCCGCCGGCTCGCTTTCCCGCATCTTCCGGGAAGATCTCTACCATGCCGCCATCCAGCATGTCCCCGCCGCATGAGCGCCCCTCATCGTTCCGATGAAGCGGTGTCCGGCGGGAAATAGGCGAGCCACCGGCCTTTGGCACCGGGCAAGCTGTTTGATCCATGACCCCGCAACGATCATGGCCAACCAATCCCACAATCCCTCCCGCCGCCGCTTTCTGTCCGTTTCGACGAAAGCCACCGCCCTCGGTTTGCTTGCTTCCGGCCTCCCCGCAGGCTGGGCAGGTGCCCAAACCGCATCCGAAGCCCCGGAAGCCCCGGACGTCAATTTCGGCATCATCGCCCTCACGGACTGCTCGCCCATCGTCATCGCGCATGAGAAGGGGCTGTTCAAAAAATACGGGATCCGTTCGACGATCACCAAGGGGGCTAGCTGGGCCGCCATCCGCGACTCGCTGGCCAATGGGGACATCCAGGCCACGCACATGCTGCTCGGCATGCCAATCGCCTCGACGATGGGGCTGGGCGGCGCGCCGAAGAAGCCGATGGTGGTGCCGTGGCTTCTCAACCGGAACGGCCAGTCCATCACGCTCGCCAATTCCCTGAAGGGCAAAGTGGGGGCCGACCCGAAGGCGCTCAAGCCGCTGGTGGACGCCGCGAAAGCCTCCGGCAACCCGATGTCCTTCGCGATGACCTTCCCGCCCGGCACGCACGCGATGTGGCTGCGCTATTGGCTGGCCGCGGGCGGCGTGAATCCCGGCAACGCCGGTGGCGCGGGGGCGGACATTTCACTCATCACCATCCCGCCGCCGCAGATGGTGACGAACATGAAGGTAGGCAAGATGGATGGCTACTGCGTGGGCGAGCCGTGGAATGCGAAGGCCCTCGCGGACGACATCGGTTTCACCGGGATCAACACCCAACAGATCTGGAAGGATCATCCGGAGAAGGTGTGCGCCTTCACGGAGGAATTCGCTGCGAAGAACCCGAAGACCGTGAAAGCCGTTCTGAAGGCGTTGCACGAGGCCTCGGTGTGGCTCGACGTGATGGACAACCGGGTCGAGCAGGCGAAGATCGTCAGCGCGCCGACTTACATCAACTGCCCGCCGGAGCTGATCCTGGGCCGCCTGCAAGGCAAGTATGACATGGGCGACGGCCGCAAGTTCCGCGACCCGGATCACATGATTTTCAGCAGCCGCAACTGCAACTTCCCGCAGCCGAAGTATTGCCAGTGGTGGCTCACGCAGCTCCGCAGGTGGGGGTTCACGGAAGGCGCGCCGGACTACGAGGGGATCACGAAGCAAGTGATGCGAACCGACATCTACGAGGAGGCGATGAAGGAAATCGGCTACGCGCATGGCGGGTTGGACAACAAGCCGGAGACGTTTTTCGACGGCGCGAAATTCGACCCCGCGGGCGACCTGGAGGCTTATGCGAAGTCCTTCTCCATCGCCACGCCGAACGGGTGAGATTTTTCTATCAGCAATATAATCGAACCATTGCCATGAAGAAATTCAAAATTGACGCGGTGCTGCTGCCGCTGATCGCGCTGCTGATCTGCCTCGGCGGCTGGTCGCTGATCGCCGGGAAATCCAAGGTCACGACCTCGGTGGACGACTGGGGTGACAAGGTGACGAAGACGGAGCGCACCGGCATTTCGGCGGACCTCCCCTCCCCCGGCGAAACCTGGGACGCGAGCAAGCCCTACATCGTGCAGCCCTTCGCGAAGCGCGGCGAGCTGGACCAGGGGATCCTGGCCTTCACGTGGCTGTCGCTGAAGCTGGTGGCGCAGGGGTATTTCCTCGCGCTGGTGGTGGGCACGCCGATCGGTTTCTTCCTGGGGCTTTCGAAGAATTTCACGAAGGCCTTCGATCCGATCATCCAGATCCTGCGGCCGGTATCGCCACTGGCCTGGTTGCCGCTGGGGATGGTGATGTTCAGCGGAATGAAGATCGCGGGAGCGGATGGCCGGGTGGTCTTCGGCACGTCGGACGCGGCGGCGCTTTTCACCATCGCCATCTGCGCGATGTGGCCGACGGTGCTGAACACGGCGGTGGGTGTCCGCGCGGTGCCGCAGGATTACCTGAACGTGGCGAAGGTGCTGAAGCTGTCGCGGACGAAGACCTTGTTCAAGATCCTGATTCCCTCGGCGCTGCCGTATATGTTCACGGGCTTCCGGCTTTCGCTGGGGATCGCATGGCTGGTGATCGTGGCGGTGGAGATGCTCATCGGCAAACCGGGCGTGGGTGGATTCCTGTGGCAGCAATACAATGCGAACAGTTTCGCGCATATCATTCTTTCGATCCTGACGATCGGTGTGGTGGGCTTCGTGCTGGATCGTGCAATGAGCTTGATAGAGGGCCGCTTCCGCACCGCGTGATCTCTTCCGTTTCGGATTTAGTGCTTCGGATTTAAAATTTCATCTTCTTCCCCATGCCTCCCATCCTCGAACTCTCCGGCGTGAACAAGGGCTTCAACGGCTCTTCCGTTCTCAGGAACATCAACCTCCAGGTGGAGGAAGGCGATTTCGTCTCCATCATCGGTTACTCGGGCACCGGCAAGAGCACGCTGATCTCGCTGATCGCCGGGCTGCTCAAGCCGGACACGGGCAGCGCGAAAATGGATGGGGCGGTCATCAGCGGCCCCGGACCGGAGCGTGGGATCGTGTTCCAGAATTACTCGTTGCTGCCATGGTTGACGGTGACGGAGAACATCCGCCTGGCGGTGGACCAGATCTATCCGCAGATGACCTCGGCGGAACGCACGGAGCACGTGCAGAAGCATGTGGAGATGGTGAAGCTGGGCCACGCGGTGAACAAATACCCGCGAGAGCTTTCCGGCGGCATGCGCCAGCGGGTTTCCGTGGCACGCACGCTGGCGGCGAACCCGCGCATCCTGCTGCTGGACGAGCCGCTTTCCGCGCTGGACGCGCTGACGCGGGCCACGCTCCAGGATGAAATCGCGGACATCTGGCAGAAGAACAAGACGACGGTCATCTGGATCACGAACGATCCGGACGAGGCGCTGCTGGTCGCGGACCGTGTGGTGCCGCTGATCCCAGGGGAAAAGGGCGCGAC
>CAXTTX010000050.1:0-5843 GCA_964247045.1 uncultured Verrucomicrobiales bacterium
GTCGCCCTCGGTGCCGCCGTGCAGACCGGACTCTGTGCCAGCGACGAGGCGGTTTCCGACATCGTCCTGACGGATGTTTGCCCGCATTCCCTGGGCGTCGAAATGGCGAAGGAAGTGGCGGGGGGCCGGATCGATGCCGGCTACTTCGCGCCGATCATCGACCGCAACACGACGGTGCCGGTGAGCCGCAGCCGCACCTTCCACACCTTCCATCCCAATCAGGACCACATCGAGGTCCGGGCCTATCAGGGTGAGGCACGCCTGACCCGTGACAACCAGTTGATCGGCAGCATCCAGATTCACGGTTTGCGTCACCAACCGGGGCAAAGAGACCCTGGAGCGGTCGACATCCGCTTTTCCTACGACATGAACGGAATCCTCGAAGTGGAAGTGACCGTGCTCGCCACGGGCATCAAGAAGAACCATGTCATCGAGCAGCGGCCCGGCTGTCTCACGGCCCGGCAAATCGAGGAGGCGATCGCCCGTCTCCAGCCCCTGAAGCTGCATCCCCGGGACCTGCTTCCCAACCGGGCGAGGCTCGAGCGTGCCGGGCGGGTGTATGCGGAACTGACGGGTCCCGCCCGCGAACATCTGAACGCGGTGACAGATCATTTCGAAGCCGCGCTTGATTCACAGGATCCGCTCGCCATCAAACAAGCGGCCGCGGTGCTGGATACTTTCCTGCGCAACTTCTTTGAGGACGAGGACGGACCGCAGCCGATTCAATCGGGGGAACATTAAAGGCTCCTGGTTCACATGTCCGTCGAATTCCTAGGTCTCGATCGCAAGACAGCCTCCACCAGGCATGTGAAGCGGGAATATGCCCGCCGCTTGAAAAGCTGTCGGCCGGATCAAGATCCGGAGGGCTTCCGTATTCTCCATGAAGCTTACCTAGCAGCCTTGAACGAGGTCGAGGGGCGGAACGTGGCTGAAGCGCCCGTTTCAGCCGGCCAGAGCGAACTGTCGAGGGAAGAAGGATATCCGATGTCCAGACGGACGGGGAATGAAGCAGCTCCGGAAACGGAAGCCTTCCCGGAGGCTCCATTGCTTGCCGCGGAGACCCGGCTTGCCGCCCACAAGGAGGTGTGGGACGTGCTCGAACGCCTGGAAGAAGAACTGATGTCAGGAGGAGCCAATGTGGCACCCTTGGTCCGGGAAGCTGAAGAAGCGCTCTATCGAACACCCGATGCGGTGCTTCCGTGGGGCCAGTTTTTTCACCGCCTTCTCGCCAACCACGGCGGCCATCCGGATCTCCTGCTGAAGAGGCAGGCCTTGGTTTTCGAAATGGAGAACAACGGCGTGCTTGCGAACATCGGCGTCATCGACCGGCTGGATAGAAACGAAAACGCCACCGCCATCGCCAGCCTTGCGGAGCAATTCCGCGCCAATGCGGTTCGCATTCACACTCCCGCGGGTGGCGCGGTAGCAGCGAGGCTGGCCTGTGCCGCCGCTTTCTGGAGTCCAAAAGACGCCGCGCCTTTGGCAGACCTCGCGTATCAGAACCTTGGCAGCCAGGAACGGGACTATCACATGCACCAGATCGAGCAGCACGGGCACATGCGTGAGCTGTTGGCCGCTATCCCGAAGCGTTTCCGCGGGTTCTGGCGGCAGAAGCTGATGCACGTGCCGGGAAGTCCCGACTGGGGCAGCAAGGAAGCCACGGAGGCAATCGGTTGGATCAACATGAAGCAAGTGAGCGGGACGAGTGTCGCGCAGATCTTGCGGCAAATGCTTCCGGAAATCCTCGCGGATCATGTTCCATCCGCTCCCCCGGCCGGAGAGGATGATTTGCCCGAGGGCGGCTATACCGTGGGAAGCGATACGGAATCGGCCAACAGCGGAACGGATCCGCTCTGGGACCAAAGGTCCAAGGGGCCGCGGAAACAGGCGTCCTCTCCCAGCCCTTCGCCGGTTGCGATGGGGCCGGCTCTCGCCATCAGCGATTCGACCCCGGCTTGGGATCAGCCGGTCACGGCACCGAAACGACAGATCCCCCCCCAACCCTATCGCCGTTCGCAGGGGCGTTCGCAAAACCGGTATGGCTGCCTGATCTGGGCCCTGGCGCCGCCGCTCATTGGCATCCTCCTCTTCATGATCCTGGTTTTAATCGGGGTCGTCGCCGATTCCAATCGTCCCGACGACACCAACACCTCCTCCCCCGCTTCTCACGACGACTCCCCGCCTCAATCCGCCGTGCACGAGGAAGAGTCCTTGCGGCAACCCGACCGGAAGAAAGACGGATTTTCCGATGACTTCTCCCCGCGCTTGTCTCCGCGGAAGACCGGGTCTGCAATTATCCTAGAAGGGGCTTCTGGAAAACTGGAACTGCCTGCCGGTGAGCCGCCAAGCCAGGGCGGTGGCCAACGTTGAAGCGGAGCCCCTTCTTTTTTACCCTGCGATCCCATGTTTCGTGTTTGCATCTACTCTGGCTCCAGCTTCGGGAAAGCTCCCGAATACGCGGCGGCGGCGGCCAATTTTGGAACGGCCTGCGCGCGGCGAGGTTTGGGAATCGTCTATGGCGGCGGCAGCGTGGGCCTGATGGGAGTGATCGCGGACTCCGCGCTGGCCGCGGGGGGTGAGGTTATCGGCGTGATTCCGCGCGCCATGATCGCGGAGGAGCGCGGACACAAGGGACTCACCGAATTGATCCCTGTGGATTCCATGCACGAGCGCAAGCACCGGATGGCGGAACTCGCGGATGCTTTCGTGGCCTTACCCGGTGGCATTGGCACGCTTGAGGAGATCGCGGAGGTTTTGACGTGGCTCCAGTTGGGTCTTCATCTAAAGCCGGTCGGACTTCTCAATACCTCCGGTTTTTATGATTCCCTGGTCGGCTTGCTGGCCCATATGCGGGACGAGCAATTCCTCACGGCTTCGCACCATGGGCTGCTGGCGGTCGATACGGACCCGGAACGCTTGCTCGATTTCCTCGTCACAACGCGCCACGTCCACATCCCCAAGCCCGTCCACCTTTCCCCGAAGGCCGAAAACAGTAACTTCACGGACCGCCCGGAGCTTTTTTGGGATTGATCCCATGCCGCTGGAGCGGAAGATCGCCTCCCATGCTCGCCTTCTCCACCTGCTGGAACAACAGCCGCCACACGGACGGTGAATCGATGATCGAGGAGATCGTCGAGCTCGGTTTTTCCAACATCGAGTTGTCGCATGGCATGACAATCGCCAAGCTGCCGGGAATCAAGAAGGCCTACGAACGCGGGCTCTTCACCTGCTCCGGCGTCCACAATTACTTTCCCTCTCCCGTGGAGGTGATGATCGACGCGCCGGACGCCTACGAGTTCACCTCCCACCGTCCCTTTGACCGTCAGCGGGCGCTGGAGATGACCTACCGGACACTCGACCTGGCGGCGGAGTTCAAGGCGGAATATCTCGTGCTCCACATGGGCTCCGTGCCGTTGAGTTCGAAGAACTGGACGAAGCCGCTGACGACTTTGGTTTCCGAGGGCGCCCAGCGCGATCCGGACTTCATCAAACAGAAGATCGCCTTCGTGAAGAAACGGGAGAAGGTCGCGCCGCTGTATTTTCACCGGGCGATCGAGGCGCTGACCGTCATCGCCGAACGCGCGGCGGAGGCCGGTGTGAAGCTGGCGGTTGAGTCCCGCTCGCGCTTTGAGGACATGCCCTCAGAACGGGAGATGATCCTTCTTCAGGAACATTTCGCGGACAATCCCCGGGTTGGGTATTGGCACGATTTCGGTCATGTCCAGCTCAAGCACAATCTGGGGATTTTGGATCATTACGAATGGCTCGGGAAGATATCGCCGCATCTGATTGGCGGGCACGTGCATGATGTGCAATGGCCGGCGCGCGACCACCGGACGCCTTTCAGTGGCACGCTCGACTACCCGGCAATCTTGAATTTTTTCCCGAAGGATTGTCCGCTGGTGTGGGAACTCAGCCCAACCCGCGAGGCGGAGGAGATCCGGCAGGCGCTCGTTAGATGGAAGAGCGATTTTCCGGAACGGTCGTGAAAAGAAGGACCGTGAGGAAGCATCCTGTGGCCAAGGCTTTCCATGGAGAGACACACGCTCCGGCCGCAGACATCATCGGCTGAACGAGCCGGTCGGCCCTACCGTTTGTCCAAGGCCTTGGAAACCTCGATTTCCACCGACTTGCTGGTGGGGGTGCCGCTGCCCTCCGCCTGGCTTCCTGCGGGAACCAGCACATTTGCCTCCGGGAAATAGGCCGCGGCGGAACCGCGTGGCATGTCGTAGGGAATCGCGGTGAAGCTCCGGGCAATCCGGATTTCATCCTGCCAGTAGCTTGTTAGATCCACCTGGTCACAAGGTGCGATTCCCCTCTCCGCCAGATCCCCGGGGTTGATGAAAACAATGCGGCGGGCACCACCGATTCCGCGATAGCGATCATTCATCCCGTAAATGGTGGTGTTGAACTGGTCATGGCTGCGGATCGTTTGCAGCACCAGCCTGCCTTTTGCCACCTGGAAGGCATCCATTCCCGCCAGGCTGAATTCCGCCTTGCCCGAGGGAGTTTCCCAGACGCGCCGCTTCGCCGGATTCGGCAGATAGAATCCCCCGGGTTCGCTCACCCGCGAGTTGTAGTCCTCGAATCCGGGCACCACCCGCTCGACCAGACTGCGGATGCGGTCGTAGTCCTCCGCGAGCCAACGCCAGGGGACCGCGTGTCCGGTGCCGTGAACCGCTTCCGCGAGGCGCGCGATGATCTCCACCTCGCTCAACAAATGGGGTGATGCCGGAGCAAGCACCCCCCGCGACATCTGGACAACGCCCATGGAGTTCTCACAAGTGACAAAACGTCCCTCACCATCCCGTTCGCTGCGGCCGAGGCAGGGCAGGATCAGCGCGGTTCGTCCCGTGACCAGATGGCTGCGGTTCAGCTTCGTGGAAACGTGGCAGGTGAGATCGCATTTCCCGAGGGCTACCGCCGTGTAATCCGTGTCCGGGCTGGCCTGTAGGAAATTACCACCGAGGCCGAAAAACACCCGAGCCTCGCCCCGGTGCATCGCGTGGATGGAGGCCACCGCGTCGTGCCCGTGATGGCGCGGGGAATGGATGCCGCATTCGCGATCCAGTGCCGCGAGGAAAACCTCCGGCGCTTTTTCGTAGATCCCCATCGTCCGGTCGCCCTGGACGTTGCTATGTCCACGCACGGGACATAACCCCGCGCCCGGCCGCCCCACAGCGCCAAGAAGCAGGTGGACGTTCGCAAGCTCACGGATCGTCGCCACCGCATTGCGGTGTTGCGTGAGCCCCATGGCCCAGCAGGTGATGACCCGCCGTTCGCCTCCGGTCAGGGTATCCGCGAGCTTTCGGATCTCTTCCCTGGTGACACCGCTCATGGTGGTGATCTCCTCCCAAGGTGTTTCCCGAACCATTCCCTTATAGGCCTCGAGACCGGCGGTGTGTCCGCGGAGGAACGCCTGGTCGACAATCTCGCCGGGGCGATCAAGTTCCATCTCCAGCAGCGCCTTGGCCACGCCACGGAACAACGCCAGATCCCCATTTACCTTCACCCTCAGGAACTGCGAGGCGAGCGGTGTCGCCTTGCCCAAAAGCGAGGCCACCGGGTGTTGCGGATGCACGAAGCCGACCAAGCCAGCCTCGCGCAAAGGATTGATCGAAATGAGTTTCGCGCCGCCTTTCACGGCCTCTTCCAGCGTCGTCAGCATCCGCGGGTGATTTGTTCCCGGGTTCTGGCCGACGCAGAGAATCGTGTCCGCCTGCAGGAAGTCCGCGAGAGTCACCGTCCCCTTCCCCACGCCGATGGATTGTTTCATCGCCAGCCCGCTCGACTCGTGGCACATGTTCGAGCAATCCGGCAGATTGTTCGTCCCGAAGCTGCGG
>CAXTTX010000050.1:5853-6526 GCA_964247045.1 uncultured Verrucomicrobiales bacterium
AAACGCCGCCTCGTTGCTGGCGCGGCCGGAGGTGTAAAAAATCGCCTCGTCCGGTGAGGCCAGCGACTTCAGATGGGTGGCAAGGATCTTGAAAGCGTCCTCCCACGAAACCGGAGAGTAGTGGGTGGAGCCCTGCCGCAGCAGCATCGGCATGGCGATCCGGCCCTGCTGTTCGTGCCAGTGGTCGCTTTCGGCCGCGAGTTCGGCCACGGAGTATTTTCCGAAGAAGGCAGCGTCCGCGAGTTTGCGCGTGGCTTCCGAGGCGAGGGCTTTCGCGCCGTTCTCACAAAACTCGGCGACGGAGCGCCGCCCGTCGGGGTCCGGCCAGGCACAACTGGGGCAATCGAATCCACCGGCCTGGTTCATCTCCAACAAGCCCCGGGGGCCCCGGAAAGGTCCTGCCTCGCTCAGGAGATGATTCAGCGAGGAGGCCACCGCAGGCAGGCCCGCCGCCCATTCCTTCGGGGTGGAGCGGTGGAGTTTTTCGTCGTCAGGCATCCTCGTGCAAGGAAACGCGGGCATCAGGAAGATTCAAGGGATAAAAGGTTGGCTCGCCTGCCCCCGAAGGCACTTGGCAAGCCGCCCGCTTTCCGATTCGGTTCCTCCGGTTCCCGTTCCCATGACCCCGTCACCCGCTCCCATACTCCGCTGGATTTCTCCCGTCTGCCTGTCC
>CAXTTX010000050.1:6536-17828 GCA_964247045.1 uncultured Verrucomicrobiales bacterium
TGCGGCCTCTTTGCCCCCAAGGAACCTGCGAAAGCACGCACCGTGATGTACGAATGGGATGACGATGGCGGCCCCGGAGAGGTCTCGGTGGAGATCGATCTCGCGAAACAGGTGGCAAGCTACAAGCGCGGCGGCCGGGACATCGGCTGGTCCTATGTCTCGACCGGGAGGGAGGGACACTCGACGTCCACCGGCAACTACACCATCACGGAGAAGCTCCCGCTCAAGTTCTCCGATCGTTACGGCTGGCTGGCGGATACGACGGGCAAGGTCACCAACGGGGACGCGAAGCCAACCACTCCCGTCCCGCCGGGTGAGCACTATTCCCCGGCTCCCATGCACTTCTGGATGCGCATCACCTCCTATGGCGTTGGTATGCACCAGGGTGAGATTCCCCGCCCTGGTGAGGCCGCATCCCACGGTTGGATCCGCCTGCCAAAGGATTTCGTGCCGAAACTTTATGAAGTCACAAAGATCGGCACGCCGGTGAGGATCACCCGTGGTGTTCCCGTCAGCCGCCGTCTGCTGGCCGCTACCAACTGACCTTTACCCGACCGAAGCGTTTCACCGAGGTCGTCGTCGATTCGGTATCGTCGACCAAGCAACGCTCCCATGAGGCGTTTACCGGTGTGATGGTGACGGTTCCCCCCGCGGTCGCCCAACCGGTCGCGGACAGATTGCCGGAGAACTGGGGTATGTACGTGATCCCGCTGCCGATGCGCCGGATATACTCCAGCCGGACGCGCCGTTTCCCCTGCGCATCCGTGATCATGCTGCCGATTGGCAACCCCGAGGTCGAACCTGAGCCGCCAAGATATTTGTGCCCGTCCTGGGCCTGGGGATCGAGATTGAAGGCGTATTCGATCATGACGGGAATGCCATCCCCGTCAGCATCCGCCGTCGCGAAAACATCGAAGTGGGTGTCGCTGGTGAAAAAGACATCTTCCTCCATCGCCTCGCTGATACCGTCATGGTCCGCGTCTTCCGTCCGGTCATCCGTGAGCTGGATCACGAGATTCCGGTCAATCCAGTTCCCCGCCGAATCGATCGCCCGCACCCGGATCGTCACCGGCCCCGTTTCATAGTCCATTGCCGCGCCGTTGCCGACGACCAGTTGATTGCCGGAGGCCGCGAAAGAGTATAATTCCGAAGACCCTGCCGTTACCATCACATGGAAAACATGGGTGTCCCCTTCGTCGGGATCGACGGCGGAAAACGTTCCAACGACCGTGCCGGCCGGACTATTTTCCATCACGCTTGGACCAACAGCCGGGGCGACAGGAGCCAAGGCGATGGCGGTGGGCGCGGACCCTGCAGCCATGTCGAACCACATCACCCTGCTGAAGCGGCCCTTGTCCGTGTCCGCAGTGATCTTCGCCGCCCTCCGGGCGTTGGTGACCGGGGTGCCGGTGATCAGTCCCGTTTCAGGGGAAATCGACAGTCCTTCCGGCAAGCCGGTGGCGCTGAAGTGAACGGGTGTCGCGCTTTCCACCACAATCGGCTGACTGACCGGGTGGCCTGGCCAACTGCGGACGATGACGCCCGGAGTGATCCTCGGAAAGCCCGTCGCCTGCCTAAGCGCGACGTTATGAAAATCCCCGGAGGAGATGACCCGCACGTTCCTCGCCTCGAGGGGAATGCCCGCTTGTCCGCGCGCGTAGGAACCCCACGGCACGACGGTTCCATCGCTTTTCATCGCCACCGTGTGCATCCACCCGGCCTTGATGTCCACGACTCCGGAGAGTCCCACGGGAACCGTACACTGGTTGACATCGCTATTGCCCCAGGCCACCACGGTCCCATCGCCTTTCAATGCCACGCTGTGGAAGCCTCCCGCAGCGATGGCGATCACTTTCCCGAGATCTCCCGGCACCATGGCAGCTCCGCTCGTGTTGTCTCCCCAGGCCACCACTGTACCATCTTTTTTGAGGGCCATGCTATGATAGCCGCCCGCGGCGATGGCCACGACTCCGGAAAGTCCCTCGGGCACGCTCGTCTCGCCCGCCGCGTTGTCCCCCCACGCCACCACCGTGCCGTCATCCCTCAGTGCAAGGTTGTGATAACTGCCTGCCGCGATGGCAGTCACTCCTTGCAGTCCTTCCGGCACGGTTGCCTGCTGGAGGACATTGTTACCCCAAGCCACGACCGTGCCATCCGACTTGAGGACGATGCTGTGCAAATCTCCCGCGCCAACTCCCACGACTCCCGAGAGCCCTTCCGGCACAACACACTGGCCTTCCTCGTTCGCACCCCAGGCGACCACCGTGCCGTCCTCCCGCAGCCCGAGATTGTGTTTCCACCCGCTTTCCAAATCAATCAGCAGTCCCGGCGCGGCGGGCAGCGTGGTTTGTCCGTAGGTCGAGTCCCCCCACGCGACAATCTGTTGCCCTGCCGGCATGCTCGCCGCACTCGTGGGGGAGCTGCCGTGCGAGGTTTCGTAGCCGTCGCCAAAGCCATCGTTGTCGTTGTCGTATTTCGTATCGCTGGTCCCGTATTGGTCCTCTTCCTGCGCCTCCTTCAGTCCGTCTCCATCCGCGTCTTCCGTGCGATCATCCGCAAAAGCCAACACCATGATTTTCTCGAAGGGGTTGAGAGACGCGTCCCTCGCCCTCACACGGATACTGTAAGAGTTCGTGTTCTTCTCGAAATCGCGGTCGATCTTCTCATTCAGGATCAAATCATTGCCGCTGATCCGGAAACGCGTGTTGTCGAGCTCGCCATTGCCCGCCACGAGTTCGAAAACATGGGTGTCCCCTTGATCCGGATCCGCCGCGGAAAAAGTCCCGATCACCGTTCCAGCCGGGCTGTTCTCCGTGACCGTGGAGGGCAGCAAAAACACATCCGTCGGCGGGCTTCCCCCGCCGACGAGGACCGACATCGATTGTATCAGACGGCTTTGGGTGGTCTCCACCATCACCTGGACGGCCGCCCGCATGGGAACGGCCAGCGATCCGCTGATGACTCCGGACACGCCGTCCAGCGTGAGGCCAGCAGGAAGCCCCATGGCGGAAAAGTGGACAGGAACCGCGTTGGATACGGTGATCGCATGATTCACCTCCTGGCCCGGCGATATGGAAATGATCGGGCTGCTCGTGATCCGCTCCAAGGACGGCGAATCCCGGAGGGCCAGACTGTGTGCAAAGCCCGCGGATACCGCCTTCACGTCCACCAGCGCGGCAGGAGGGACATTTCTCTGGCCGGAGCGGTTTGACCCCCAGGTCACCACGGAGCCATCCCCCTTCAGCGCCATGCTGTGGAAGCCACCCGCGGCCACGGCGGTGACCTGGCCCAGTCCCGATGGCGTCGTCACCTGCCCGTCCAAATTGTATCCCCAGGCGGCAACCGTCCCGTCGTTTTTCAAAGCCACGGTGTGAAACTGTCCGGCGGAGAGGTTCATCACGTCCGTCAGGCCTTGGGGCACAGCCACTTTCACCCACTCCGTCCCGTTAAAATACGATCCCCAGGCGACGACCGTGCCATCGCCCTTCAAGGCGGCGGAGAAGAATCCCTCGGCATAGACCGCCACCACATTGGAAAGGCCGGAAGGAACATTGCGCTGGCCGTAGCCGTTGTCTCCCCACGCCACCACTGTGCCGTCTCCTTTCAAGGCCACGCTGTGCGAGCGGCCGGCGGCGACTCCCACGACGTTAGACAGCCCCGATGGTGCCACCACCTGACCAAATCCATTGTAACCCCAGCCCACCACCGTCCCATCGTTCCTCAAGGCCAGGCTGTGGGCGGAGTCGGGCCACCAGTATTCCCCCCCGGCTGCAATCGCCACAACGTGATCGAGTCCCGCCGGAACGGTGGTCTGCCCGTAACTGTTAAGACCGCCCCAAGCCGCGATCGTGCCATCCGCCTTGAGTCCTTGGTTATGAAACTGTCCTGTGGCCAGCCGGGTGAAAGGCGCCTCGTCGGGGAATTTCAGTTCCTTGGCCTGGTTGCTACCCCACCCCGTCAGCGGATAGGTCGGCCAACTGTTCGCATTGGTGGGAGAGGAATTTCCCAACGCCTCCACGCGGTCGCTGAAGCCATCTCCATCGGAATCGTAAACCAAGTCGCTGGTTCCATACAGATCCTCTTCCTGCGCCTCGGTCAAACCGTCTCCATCCACGTCCTCGGAGCGGTCGTCCGTCATCGTGATGACGAACACTTTTTCAAACGTGAGACTCGTTGAATCAATCACGCGGATGCGAACTGAAAACACCAGGGGTTCGGTCTCGAAATCGACAAAAGTTCCATCCGCCTTCACCACTCCATATCTCAGCAGCAACTGGTTGCCGGAAATCAGGAAGCCGTTGTTCTCGGTAGCCCCGGCTCCCTCCACGAGTGAAAAAAGATGGGCGTTGACCGTATCCGGATCCACGGCCGTGAGCGTGCCAACAGGCACGCCCGCCACGGCATTCTCCCTCACCGTCGTATTGCTCAGCAAGATGTCGGTCGGTGCCAAGGCCGCCGAGGGTGTGACTGTGGAAAAAAGCAGCCCCAACGCCACGCCAGCAGGGGCGAAGACGTCCCGGAACCGTGCCACATCAGGGGAATTGAGCATCGGGGGGGAGGCAGACAGGCGGTGTGTGTCGGACGTGTGCGGTGTGTTAAATTGAAAGACGCGACTGAATGCCCGCGTTAAGCACGATCCGGGCCACTGCGGCATTGCCGGTACAAGCGGCGATGGGTCGTTAAAACGAAATAAGGGACTTCTAGCCAATCGCCCGGGAGTGACGAAGTCGACAGGGTCCAATCAGGGGGAATGATCGGCGGAGGGATAGGGAAATTTCAGGGGCCGCCAGACATCACAAACCACCTCTCCGGTGACAAGTGCAAATCCCGCCTGGCGGGTTCTTTTTTGATCAACCGTCATTTGATATCAAGGCATCGGGATGCACCGTATCACTTCATCATCGGCTTCACCATTGAAACCCTTGAAACCCCGCGCTTTGGTGGTTAGAAAGAACGGCGCCCGGTTGCGCGGCCCGTGCATTTCCGCGCGGAACCGCCACGGCCACCCGTCCTTTCCTCATGAACCTCTCGCCTCTGCCCGCGGATTTTGGAGACAGTATCCACGACCTGATGACGGATCTCTATCCGATCTGTCGCAGTATCACCGGACCTGGCGTGACGGAAACGCTCCAACGGCTGCAAAAGGAAATCCCCCTGGAAATCCGCGAGGTTCCCTCGGGCACGCACGCCCTCGACTGGACGGTCCCCTTGGAATGGACGATCCGCGATGCCTGGGTGAAAAACCAACGCGGCGAGAAAGTCATCGATTTCAAGAAATCCACCCTCCACGTCGTCAACTACAGCCAGCCGGTCAAGTCGACCATGTCGCTGACGGAGTTGAAGAAAAATCTCTTCTCGCTGCCGGCCAAGCCGAGCGCAATTCCCTATCGAACGACCTATTACGATGCGGCCTGGGGCTTTTGCCTCAGCCATGAGGATCTCCTCAAACTGGAGGATGGAGACTATGAGGTCTTTGTCGACAGCACGCTCGAACCCGGATTCCTCCGTTACGGGGAACTGGTGATCAAGGGCCGGATCGACTCCGAAATCCTGGTCACGACCCACGTCTGCCATCCTTCGATGGCCAACGACAACCTATCAGGAATTGGGATCGCCACATTCCTCGCCAAGATGATCGCGGGGAGTTCTCCGTATTTCAGCTACCGCTTCCTGTTCATTCCCGGAACCATCGGGTCGCTGGCATGGCTCGCGGCTCACGAGCAGAACCTGCCGGACATCCGACACGGACTTGTCCTGACGGGCGTGGGAGACCCGGGACCGCCGACTTACAAGCGCAGCCGGCAAGGTGACACGGGCATCGACCGCGCGATGGAACAGGTCCTCAAGTCCGGCTGGGAGCAATACTCGATCCGGGATTTCACGCCGTTCGGCTATGACGAGCGGCAATTCTGCTCGCCGGGCTTTGATCTGCCTGTCGGGTGCCTCATGCGGACGCCTCACGGCGAGTATCCCGAGTATCACAATTCCCTGGATAATCTGGAGTTCGTCAAACCCGCCAACCTGGAGGATACCTTCCGCCTCTGCCTCCAGTGCTTCCAACTGCTGGAAGACAACCGCACCTACCGGAATCTTTTCCCGAAGGGTGAACCGCAGCTCGGCAAACGGGGTCTCTATCAGGCCATGGCCCAGCAATCGCAGGACCGGCAGGCGCTCCAACTCTCCATGCTCTGGGTGCTCAACCAATCGGATGGCGAGCATGACATCCTGGATATCGCGCTGCGTTCCGGATATCCCTTCCCCATCGTCGCCCAGGCCGCCGCCCTGTTGCTGGACCACCACCTGTTGGATGAAATCGGCTAGATGAAGCGCCTCGCGCTGTTCTCCACGCTTTTCTTGCAGGTTGCATTTTCCATGGCTCCTGCCGCGGAAACACCGCGTCCCCTGATGCGCGATTTCATCGGCATCAACGGCCACACGGTCCAGTTCAAGCCGGAACTCTATCAGCCGGTCTGCTCGCTGGTCCGGGACTATCATCCCGTCGCTTGGGATCTTGGCGAAAACTCCGCCGAGGCGGCACCGTTTCCGCAGGCAAAGAACAAGGTGGACTGGAACCATGTCTACGGCTCCTGGAAGAAGCAGAACTGGACCATCGATGCCTGCCTGATGTTCGAGTCCATGGAGCGCGGGCATTGGAAAAACATCGCCACGGACGCCCGGGCCTATGGCAAGGCCTTCGCCTCCGAGTTCGGTCCCTCCGGAAAGCACAAGCTCGTCGAGTCCGTCGAGATCGGTAACGAGCCCGGGAAATGGAGCGACGAGGACTACGCCCTCATGTTCAAATCCATGGCGGAAGGCATCCGCGAGGGCGATCCGGCGATGAAGATTGCCACTTGCAACCTGACTACCAAAAAAAGCGGGGATTACGAGAAAAGCATCTCCTGCCTGACGGGTCTTTCCGCCCTCTATGACGTGCTGAATGTTCATACCTACGCGCAGATGGAGCCCTGGCCCACCTGGCGCAGGAGCTTCCCGGAAGATCCCGCCCTTCCCGCCTATCTGCAGGACGTCGAAGCCCTCTGCAAATGGCGTGATGCGAATGCCGCGGGCAAGCCCATCTGGATCACCGAGTTCGGCTATGATGCCACCACCAAACCGAACGAGCCGACTGGAGATTTTGCGAAATGGGTGGGCGTCACCGACGAACAACAGGCGCAGTGGCTTGTCAGGTCGCTCCTCGTCTTTTCTTCGATGCCGGTCCAGCGGGCCTACATCTACTTTTTCAACGATGAGGACAAACCGGGCCTACATGCCAGCGCGGGCATTACCCGTCATTTCAAGCCAAAGCCCTCCTTCCACGCCCTGGCCCACTTGCAAAAGGTCCTGGGTGATTGCCAGTTCACCACCGTGATCAAGAACGAACCCGGCCGGTTGAGGATTCACGAATATCGCGGCGAGGCCGGGAAAGTTGTCTGGGCCGCGTGGTCGCCCAGCGGTGGTGGCTTGAAGTTCGACGCCACCTTGGAACGGCTGCCAGGCAAGCTGTTGGAAGCCCGGCAGATGCCGCTGTCTCCGGACGCGCCGGCCATCAACAAACCCCTGCAAGGGAAGTCGGGCCAGATTACCGTCGAAGTGACCGAGTCTCCCGTCTATCTGATATTCAAGGCCCCTTGATCCGGGGTCCCGCAAGCCATGAGACCTGGATTCAACAGATTTCTCTCGGCTCTTGCTGCTGTTTTGTTCGTGGGTGCCGGCATTGCGCTACTTCTCATTCATTTGCAAAATCTTGAGATGGCCAAGGCAAGTGTGGCTTGGTTGCCTGCTGAAGCGATCGTGTTGGAAACGGACTACGAGCGTGGTGCCGCGGGGCGCAAGTTGAGCAACGGCCCATATGTCACTTACCAATACCGGGTCTCAGGGCAGGGTTACGTTTCCAATGTTTTTTCATTCAGCGATAGTCCCGGGTCGGAGGAGTTGCTTGAGCGGTATCCAAAGGGCCGTAGCATGATCGCCTACTATAATCCGGCGCGACCATGGGAGGCAACGCTCGTGAAGGGAGTGGGAGCTTCGACCATTTCAGGGCTGCGCTACGCCCAGTTGATTCTGGGCATGGCCCTGTTGTTTTCACTCCATGTGTCGTTCACTGAAATCAGGAGACTCAGGCGCAGGATGTTGGAAAATCGTGCCGGGAAAGGTTGAATCAAGGAGAGCAATCCTGAACGGCACGGAATCAGCCAGGCTCAACCTCCAACAGCTTCGCCAGATTCGAGCCGCGGCTCACGGCCACCACCCCGTCTCCAGCGTGGAGCAAAGTGCCGCGGGCCGGTCGGAGTTCCGTTCCTCCGGCCTTGCGGTGGATCGCCACCACAATAAAGGCTCCGGAGTGTTGGGATTCCAGTTCTCCGACACTTTTCCCGCTCAGCGAGGAGTATTTGGGAATCACCGCTTCTTCCATCACCAGTCCCAAGTCACCGAGTTCTTCCTTGAGATGGTGGGATTTCTCCGCGTCGTCGATCAATTCGGCGGCTTCGGGAAACAGGATCAGGTGGGAGATCCGCTCAGCACCGATATGGGCCGGGAGGACCACCCGGTTTGCCCCGGCTTGGATCAACTTCCGTTCCGTCGCGGGATCCTCGCCCCGCGCGATGATGTTCAAATCCGGATTCAAGTCCCTCGCGCTCAAGGTGATGAATACATTGCTCGCATCGGACGGGAGGACCGTGGCGAGCATGGAGGCCCGGGTCACCCCCGCCTCGAGCAACACCGCTTCCTCGGTGGCTTCCCCTTCCAAAGTCAAATATCCCGCTTCCCTGGCGGACTCCAGCCGCCGGGGGTCCTTGTCCACAACCAGGAAGGACCGCTGCGCGGACTTCAGGTCAGCCGCCACCATGCGGCCGATTCTCCCGAATCCGCAGATGATGGTGTGGTGATTCAATTTTTTCAGTTCCGCACTCATACGCCTGTCTCCCAATGCCCGCCGTATCTGTCCCTCCAACAGGAACTGTACCAATGCGCCACTGACAAAAATAACGCTGAAACAGCCCAGGACAATCAGGCACATCGTGAAGTCCCGCAGCCCCTCTTCCCGGATCGGCCTCACTTCGCCGTAGCCGACCGTGAAAATCGAGATCACGACCATGTAGAGTGCGTCCGACAGATTCCACCCGGCCAGCAAATAGCCGATCGTTCCCAAGACCGTCACGAAGGCCATGAAGCTGAGGCCATAGACAAGATTGCGGGTCGGGTAAGTCATGCTGCCGCCGCTGTCCTGTGCATCCCGCATACCAGCAAGGGGTAAAAACGCGGCTTCGAAGCCACGAGCCAGTCACGGAAACCCGATTCCGCGTCTATGACCTTGCCTCCCCCGGCTCGTATTGCGAAATTTCCTCCATGAGTCAGGATGTCGTTTCTCTCCTCCAACAACTGATCCGCATTCCCTCGGTGAATCCGGACAATTCCCCCGGAACGGACCAGACCGGGGAAGAAACGCTCGCGGTTTTTCTGAGCGGCTGGCTCGAGTCGATTGGCGCGGAGGTTACCCTGGAGGAAATCAAGCCCGGCCGGCCGAACCTGATCGCCCGCTTTGCTCCACTCGACGGGAGACCCAGGATTTTGTTAGGCCCCCATCTCGACACCGTGGGTGTCGCGGGCATGACGGTCGAACCTTTTGGCGGAGAACTCCGCGATGGCAGGATCTGGGGCCGGGGTGCCTCGGACACCAAGGGACCGATGGCCGCGATGCTGTGGGCGCTCCATGAGAACCAGGCGATTCTTGCCGATCTTCCCGTGGCTGTCGATTTCGTGGCCTTCATGGGCGAGGAATCCGGACAGTGGGGATCGCGGCAATTCGTGAGCCGGCATGGCGCGGACTATATTTTCGCCCTGGTCGGGGAGCCCACCTCCATGCAAGTGGTCCACGTGACCAAGGGCTCGCTCTGGGCGACGCTCCGCTCCACGGGCAAGGCCGCGCACAGTTCCCGCCCGGAGTGTGGGGAGAACGCCATCCTCAAGCTCACCCGCTCGCTCGACCAACTCGACCATCACCTCGGTTCCAAGCTCGCCACCTTCACGCACCCCGTGCTCGGCCGCTCGACCATGAACGTGGGTGTGATCCGCGGCGGTTCCCGGCCAAACATCGTCCCGGATCTGGCCGAGGCGGAGATCGACATCCGCATCACCCCCGCGCTCGCGGAAACGGGCGGGGCGCTCAAATTGCTTTCGGAAACCATCGAATTCCACGCCCTGCCGATTGAGATCGTCAATCCCCACGAGAATCCGCCGATGGACACGGATTCCGCTCACCGGATGATCCAGGCCCTGCTCGCCGCGGACCCGGGGACCGGCCTCGCGGGCGCGCCGTGGTTTTCAGACGCCGCCCACCTTTCCCATGGCGGCGTCCCCAGCATCTGCATCGGGCCGGGCTCGATTGACCAGGCCCACACGGTGGACGAATTCATCGATGTGGCGGCTCTGGAGCACGGCGGGCGGTTTTTCTCGTCCTTTGTCGCCGGCCTGAAGGGCTGAAACGGCCGGTTGCACGAATCCGGGCGCGAGCTACCCTCTTCACCATGTCCCCCGTCTGCCGAAGCGGCCAATGCTGCGCCACTCCTTGCTGGATGCGCCATGTTTTGCTCGCGGCGGGCTTTTATCACGTGATCTTCGCTGTCTGGGCAAACGTCCTGCCCTACCAGTGGTTCGACTGGATCGGACTTGCGCGTCCGAACCACCCGATGATGTGGCAAGGGACCGGCCTCGCCATGGGCTTTCTGGGCTTTGCGTTGGTCCTCGCGGCCAAGAACCCGATCCGCTATTGGGTGACCGTCCTGCTCGGGCTCGTCAAATTCAGTCTCGGCATTACCGCCTTCATTCTTGCCTTCTTGAAACATGATATTCCCCTGACCTCCATCTGGATGATGGGCGTGGACGATCTCCTGTGGTGGCCGCCTTTTGCCGCCATCCTGTGGGCTGCGGTCCAAGCCCACGCGGGAGTTCCGCCGACACGTTCCTTACCCTTCAGCATTCAGGAAGCGTCCGAAAGCTACCGGCTTTCCAATGGAGAATCCCTGGCGGAAGCATCCCGACAGCGCACGCTCGCGCTGGTCTTTCTCCGTCATTTCGGCTGCACCTTTACCCGACAAATCCTGCGGGGCTTGGAGGGAATCCAAAAGGAGGCCCGGGCCCACGGTGCGGAGCTTGTTCTGGTCCACATGCTCCAGAGCGGCAGGGAGACGGAGTATCTGGGCGGACAAGGTGCCGTCCTCCGGATCGCGGATCCGCGCTGTGAACTTTACCGGGCGTTTGGTCTGGGCAAAGGCGGCTTCCTGGAACTATTTG
>CAXTTX010000051.1:0-12577 GCA_964247045.1 uncultured Verrucomicrobiales bacterium
GCTGATCTGGCCGTTGGCGGGATTGATGGTGAAGAGATTGTCCCGGTTGCCGCTGAGGATGCTGTAGGTCTTCGTGGCCCCCGCGTGGTTTTCCCAGGAGGCCACGACATCGATGGGGGTGCCGGGGGGATTGCCCTCGTTCACGGTGAAGCGTTGCGGGGCGACGACGTTGGCGATCGTGCCGGTGATGTTGTAGGCGCCGATGCAACCGTAGTCGCTGAAGGGATCGCTGCCGGTGCGGGCGGCACCATCCACGGAGATGTAGTAGTCGCCGGCGGCGAGATTCGCGGTGATGGTGACATTGGGTGAGTCCGGGTTGTTCACGCTGGAGATCACGCCGCCGGCGGAGTTGTAGAGGACGGCCTCGAAGTTCATGCAGCCCAGCACCTGCCCGCGGGTGAAATTGAGCGTGACGGCACCGCCATTGGTACGAAATGCGTAGTAGTCCTTGTCGGTGCGGCTTTCGATGATCTGGCTGTCGTCGATGGTGCCGTTGGAAAAAACGCGGAGGGCCTCGGCGCTGGCGGTGCCGTTTCCGATCTCATCCGGGCGAAAGGTGATGAAGGGCCACTTGACGCCGTTGCCGATGATGGCGGTGTCGTCCTGGGTGTTCGAGGAAAACGGATAGTCGCCGGGAGACCAGAAGCGGAGGGCCTTGCCGTAGGGCGCGCCCATGTAGGGACCCCAGGATTCGGCGGTGTTGCCATAGCCGCCGCTGTAGTCCGCGGCGGGAACGGCGTCATGTGCGACCGTGCCGTCGTGGCCGAGGCCGAGGGTGTGTCCGATCTCGTGGATGATGACCATGGAGCCGTCCCAACCGGTGTATGGGAGTGACCAACAGGGGGTGGCACCGCCGGAGTCGAAGGAGTTGATGAAGGCGATGCCGGCCGCGCCGCCGATGGCATTGCGGGTGGGGGTGATGATGCAGCGCTGCTTGTTGGTGGCCGCATCAAACACGGTCTGGTCGGTGGTGACGTTGATGGAGAAGGTGAGGTAGGCCTCGGCGACGCCTTGCCAGATTTCCTTGATCTGATCGTTGTTGAGGCCGGAGGGAAGCGCCTCGAAATCGCCCCAGCCGTTGTGGTTGCCGGATTGGCCGTCGAAATCGAGATAGACGACGGTGGTGGCCGCGGGGTTGCTTTGCAGGCGGATGACACCGTTCTGGTAGTCCGGGATGTTTCCCGAGGTGTCAGGATGATCTTCTGGAATGGGAATTTCCTGGATGAGAGCCTGAGGTGGGTGGGGCAGGCCCTTGCCGTCATCCGTGGAGCAGACGACTTTGCTGCGGGTGGTCTTCGTTAGCGCCGCCTCCCCATTTTCACGGCGTTCGAGCGCGTAGGCGTAACTGCCGTCATCGGCGACGAGGACGCCGAAGCGGGGTTTTCCGGTGGCGGCGTCATTGACGAAAGTGAAGCGGCCTTTGGAAGGCTTGAGGACCTCACCCTGGACCGCGTTCCCTTGGCCACCAGGGGTGAAGGCGATCTCGAAGGACACGCCATCGGGCGTGGTGACTTGCACGGGCGCACCGGGTTTCGCGGCGGTGCTTTGGGAGAAGAGCGTGGAAATCCAGGCCTGCAATTCCGGGCCGCGGGTTTCCTTCGCGGATGGGGTGGTGCCCACGGTTTGTGCGGCATTGTGTTGACGGTCATGGTCACTGTTAGAAATGGAATCTGATGGCGACGGAGCAGGGGACCGCGGGGCGCGCGCGTCGGCGGTGCTGGATTCGTTCGCAGCGGACGGGGATGATGGGGAGAGGCGGGCGGTCTTCCAGATGATGGCTCCGGCGAGAGTGGCGACGATGACGGTCAGCAGGGCGACCTGACGGGGTTTTGACATGAGGGATGGCTGGGTTTTCGCAAACGGACGCGCGTCTTCATGGGCGACGGCGCGCTGGTCCGAGGATGGGGAGCCTCCGGAAAAATGGGGAAAATCCGGAGGAGATGGGTTCAGAAAAACCGCCGGATCAGGGGCGGGGAAGCCGGGGATGGGAATGCCCGCAACGCCGATGAATCTACGCGATCCCCCGGAAAGGTCAAACGGGCGACCTTGTCACGCTTCCACCAGCGAATAGCGCGAACCCACGCGGGGAGGGCGGAGGGTTTAGTCGCCAAGGCCCTTGGCGTAGACGTCTTCCTCGGTGAAGACGATGACCATGGGGCGGCAGCAGATCTCGCAGTCGTAGTCGACCTCGGCGGGCATTTCGTCCGGGTGGGGCATGGCGACCTCGAAGACCTCGAAGCAGGTCGGACAGGTGACTTGGGCAAGTTCCATGGTGGGAGGATGGCACCCGCGTAGGGGATTTCCAAGGGGGGAATCAATGGTCGAATCCGGGGGAATTCCGGGAGTGAAAAGACAAAATCCGTCAATTTGCCGTACGTTTGCCGTATGGATTTGGCGGATCGGGAGAGAAATTTTGTCCTTTGGTGATTTGGGTGGAAAAAGGGGAGTTTACGGGACTTTAGGGTTATCAGTGAGTTCGGAGAAATGGTGAAAGGTTGCGGGAGCCGCGGAGGAGGGGAAATGCAACAAAAGCCAACCTTACAGAGTTTTTTTCCGAAAATCCGGGGGTGGTGGGGGGCGGTTGCTGGGTCAAGCGCGCGAAGCGGGAGGGCAGGGTGTCGTTGGAGGAGGTGGTATTGGGGGTATTCATCAACGGGAAGAATACCAGACGCGGGTGGTGCTCTCAACCAATGGGGCGTCTGCCAATATTGATCGTCAGAAATGACACGTAACGAAGGTGTTCCGGCGGCAAAAACGGCGATCACCCGCGGGGTTTCACCCTGGGATCGGCAACTGCCGCCGGATTGGATCGATGCAAGAGGGGACAATGGTCCCTGCGTCAGGGCATTCGCCTCAGCGGAAGAGGAAGTAGAAGGCGAGGCAGAAGGCGCCGAACCAGACGGCGCAGACGTGGGCGACGCCGAAGGAACGGGCACCGACGGTTTCGGAGGGGTCGTCGGGGTGGGGTCCGAAGAGGACGGCGTATTTGGCAACGAGCCAGATGCCGAAGAGAGACCAGAAGGCGAGGAAGAGAACGAGCCCGGTCTTGACGATGTAGATCATGGTGATGGTGATTTCCCGGCGGGAGGCGGATGGCCCATGTCCCGCGCGGTTGATGCGAGTCTAGGCGGGAAGGGAAAGAGGCGGTAGGTACAGTGGAGTTGAAATCCGGAGGGGTGGGGGAGTACAGATTCGGGGTATTTTAAGAATCGGGTGAATTGTGATTGTTTACGATTGGAAAGGGGTGAAAAAGCGAGGCAGATTCGGGGCATGAAGGTGGGGGTGCCGATTTATCAGAAGCTGGCGTCGCGGCTGGAGAAACTGGTGCGGGCGGGAACTTTCGCGCCGGGGGACCGGCTGCCCTCGGTGAGGGAGACGGCGCGGGAGCACGGGGTGAGCATCACCTCGGTGATCGAGGCCTACCGGCGGCTGGAGGAGAAGGGGGTGATCGTGGCGAGGCCGCGGTCCGGCTACTATGTGCCACCGCCGGTGGCGGATCCGGAGCGGATGCCGACGACGGCGCGTTACTCGGTGAAGCCGGTGAGGATCGAGCCCTCGGCGATCTTCGAGTCGGTGATGGATCTGGCGGAGAACCGGCGGGTGATCCCCTTCGCGGCGGCGGCTCCGGACGAGTCGATCATCCCGGCGGCGAAGCTGGCGTCCCTAACAGGATCGGTGATGCGGAAGTACCAGGCGGAGGCGTTGCGCTACACGCCGCCGATGGGACGGCGGGAACTGCGGGTGGCGTTGTCGCGGCGGTTGCTGCTGGCGGGCGTCACGGCGACGGCGGATGAGATCATCACGACGCACGGGGCGACGGAGGCGCTGATGCTGGCGCTGCGGGCGACGACGAAGCGCGGTGACCTGGTGGCGGTGGAGACACCGGCGTATTTCGGCATCCTGCATCTGGTGCGGGATCTGGGACTGCGGGTGGTGGAGATGCCGGTGGACACGCGGGAGGGGATGATGCCCGAGGCGCTGGAGGCGGCGCTGAAGAAGCACCGTATCGCGGCGTGCGTGGTGCAACCGAATTTCCAGAACCCGGTGGGCGGGCTGATGGGAACGGAGGCGAAGAAGCGGCTGGCGGGCCTATCCGATCGATATGGGTTCGCGATCATCGAGGATGATGTGTATGGGGAGCTCTCGCATGACGGGGGCAGGCCGCCATCGATCGCGCTGTATGGCGGGAGGGTGATCCACTGTGGATCGGTCTCGAAGACGATCGCGCCGGGGCTGCGGGTGGGGTGGATGGCGGCGGGGATCTATCAGCAGGCGGTGAAGACGGTGAAAACGATCCAGTGCCCGTGGAACGCGACGGTTTCGGAGCTGGTGGTGGCGGAGTTCCTGGAAGCGGGTGGGTATGACCGGCACCTGCGGCGGATCCGCGCGCTGTATGCGAGGCAATGCGCGCTGACGCGGGAGGCGGTGACGCGGCATTTCCCGGCGAGCGCGCGGGTGAACCAGCCGGCGGGAGGGTTCGTGCTGTGGATCGAGATGCCGAGAGGATTCGATTCGGAGGCATTCACGGTGGACGCGGTGGCGAAAGGGGTGAGTTTGGTACCGGGGACCTTGTTCTCGCCGACGGGAGGGCTGCGGAATTGTTTCCGGTTGAGCTGCGGGTTCGCGTTCGGGGAGCGGACGCTGGACGGGGTGAAGGTGTTGGGGAGGTTGGCGGGGGAGAGGGTGTAGCGCCAGGAATCAAGGAACCTTATTTCGGTTTCTGACAAAAATCGGAACCATACAGGCAGCCATCAGCCAACAAAGGGAAGATTCGGGAACCGATTGGATTCCGACCGCGAAAAACAAGCTGTCGCCGGTTCCCGCATCGTATCCATGGGGGATGGAAAAGGTGATGCGGGCACCAGGTCCATTTAAAGGATCGATTGAGAAGAACGCGAATTTGGAATCCCCGTTGTTGCCGGAAAGGGTCGTCAGGGAATGTCCGTTCCAATCCAAGCCTTGGGTCGCGCCCTTGATGCCGTCGTTCCAAGCCATCATTTCAACGAGTGTGACCACGGCTCCTCCGGACGCTCCCGATGCGGTGATATCGACACCGGTGGTGGATGAAAGCCCGTCGTGATTCAGATCCCCGACCGCGAGTATCAGCTTCACATCCCGAGGGACTTCCAGCTCGACCAGGAAGCTCACCGACCCATCGGATGGAAAGATCCGGATTTCGAAACCGGATACTGTCCCGTCGCCAGTTTCAGCATTCACGGCAGAAGGCGGGGTTTCCCAATATTGTGGACCGAGCGTCCTGGCTGAAGGCTGGTCCGGAAACGGGATGCCGTGATCGAGAACGATTGAACCGGGCGCTGACGCAGTTCCCTGGATGTTGGCAAGGACGAAACCGGAAGCATTCCCCCCCGCGCCGAGCTGGAGCCAATCGACGCTGATGACAGCGGCTTCCCCTGAGGTTGTTAGAAGCAGCAGCCCGGCGATGCCAAGTCGGGAAATTTTTCTGGAGATTTTCATTTTCAGGTTGCTGCTCTACTCGGTGACCCCGGGCTTCCTGGTGGATTTGACACGGTAGAATGCCTTTGAGGGGATGCCTCCCACGTGATATTCAAAAATCCGGAAATTGAGCTCCTGGGTTTCCGCCCGCGAGTCCCTGTTGCCCGCCGGATCGACTGCCGCGGACCATTGGGCCGGGGGAACGGGGGTCCACGCATCCGCCATCGTCAGGCTGCGCTCGATGCCGACATCGACGAAGGCCTCCGAACCGGTCCGGCGAAACAGTTGAAGGTCGACGAGAGCGAAGGGGTTCTGGCTTTTGATGCCGAGTGCCAATGGAATCTGGTCGGGCACAAGGGGATGGGTGAGGAAAGCCATTTCGTGGACGTTTCCCCGGCCATCACCGTCGGGATCGGCGTCGAGATCCAGCAGGGCGGGATCGAAATCATCCGCCAGATCGCCGAAGGTTTCCTTGGCCCAGTTCCAATAGAGATTGTCCCTGGCGATGCGGATTTGGATGGCACCCGCCGTGGTCTTGCCCTTTGCGACCGCCTGGACGGGGATGCGGTAGGTGCCGGTCGAGGCGGCGCCGGGTTCCCAATCCACCACTCCGGTGCCATTCCCCAGATCGCTGAAACTGGCTCCCGCCGTGCTTGCGAGATCAGCCGACAGTACCACCGGATCACCATCCGGATCCACCGCGGAAACGTTGAGTGAATAGCTCTTTCCCTTGAGCCAAAGGACCACGGGCAAACGGGTGAAATAGGGCGACCGGTCGGCCGCCCCCACCACGTTGACGGCGAAGGAAAGATCTGAAAAGCGCTGTGGCGAACCGTTGTCCGTTACCCGGACCACAAACAAGTGGCTGGCTCCCTGATCCGAGTCTCCGGGCGACCAGTTGATGACTCCGGTTGAAGATTGGATCATGGCTCCAGCAGGAGACTCCACCAGCGAATAGACGAGTGCCTGACCGGGCAGGTCACTATCCTCCGCATCCACGTCCACAACAAGCAGGCCGTGGTTCTCCAAGGTCTGCACCGGGACCGGCTTGACGACGGGCGGGCTGTTCACCGTAAGCGAGCGAAGAAGAAACGACCTGGTGGATGTCGCCCGCGGGCTGCCGTTGTCGGTGGCCGCCACTTGCACGTTGACCACCCGGCCTCCATCTCCTTCGCCCACCGTCCAGCCCAGGATTCCCGTGACACTGTCGATGGTTACCCCGGCGCCGGGAGCAACGAGCGAAAAGCGGATCTCCTCCGGGCTACCATCCGGGTCAGTGGCCCGGACCCGATAGGAGAAACTGGATCCTTCCTCGACGGTTCCGTCCGGAATGTCGCCGAGGACCGGTGCCATGTTCCGGGTTCCCACCACGGTCGATGCCTCGGGGGCCGGAGATTTGATTTCCACGTTTGCCGCATGGTCGGTAGCCAAACTGTAAAAGGCGTAGGAAGCGCCGGTCACTCCCGGGTAGACCGCGCCATTGAGAGCGGTCTTCTGTTTCCAGAGGCTCCAGGGCCCTGCATTGACGGAGACCAGGATGTCATACGTCGCGATCCCGGAGGCATCCGTTCCGGACCATGTCACGGGGATATTTTCCGGGCTTGATGCGGGCAAGGCCTGGACCCGGCTGACGGGCCGGGTGGTGTCGGCGGGGGCAACCGCCTGATAGTTGAGGGTGTAGACACCGCTGCTGTCATTGTCCACGAGATGCAAGATCTTCTCGTAAACCGGCAGCTTGCCGATTCCCACGAAAGTCCTGTCGGATTGCCAGACATTCATTTCCAGGGGCAATACCCTGCCATCGGCACGGGTGACTGAAACCAGCTGATAGGCGCCATCACCGGGATCAGGCAAACGGATGTAGCTCCAGCCGGTGAATGCGCCCACGGAAAGGGTGACCGAGGCGTTGCCGACGCCGGGACCCGGGCCGTGGTTTCCTGTCTCCCTCAAGGTGACGGGCGCCGTGCCGCCATCGCTGAAATGGATGGTATCGGGATAGTCCCTGGAGTCCGGAATGTCATTCACAAGGAAGTCGGCCACGGTATCCTCATCCGGGCCCTGTGCCATGACCGTCCGGATCATCTCATGGATCTCGACCGACTTGAGAAGCGAAAGGCGTTCGTCCCCGAGGCTGGTCACATGCTGGAAGGTCGCCTGGTAGTCGCTGAAAAGTCCCTGCAGGGAAGAGGTCATCATCCAGGTCGCGATCTTCCGTTCCCCGATGGCCAAGGTACCGAAGTCGGCGACCAAAGAAGGACTTTGTGCCGTGCCGCCAACATCCGTTCCGATGACCTTGAAATCGATCCGCAGCCCCTTTTCATTGTCCACGATTTCCGGCTGGCCCGAGATGATCCGCAAATTCCTCGCATCCCCCTTGCCGGTATTCTCCACCAGTGCGGCGAGCTTGTAGGGCCGGGATGGCTCGATGGCCGGAGTGTGCGGATCGTCGGCGAGGACATCCCTCTGGTGGAAATACTTTACTGCCAGCGCGGCATCCGGCCGGACGATGACGGGGACATTTTCCACGGGAATATTATATACCACCCCGTCCTGGGTGTAGCGGATCATGCCGCCGAGGGTGTAGATCTCCGGTGCGAGCCGTGCGGCGGTGTCCCGGGGGATGAAGGTCCATTGTGCCTTGCCGGAAGACTTGGGTGCGATGGCACCGGTTCCATCGATGGCGGATAATCCGGTCAGACCGCTGACCTGGACGTTGAAGAGGTCTTCCGCGGGCTGGCCCTTGCTGTCGCGGATCCGGATGTCGAAGCCGACGTCGGACAGTACCGAGGCCTCCCGGTTGTTATTCAGTTCCAAGGTGCCCTTGAATGCGGTGCGGGTCATGACCACGTCCTGATCCAGATGGATCTTCACGGTCGCGCAGACGCCGGCGGCCTTGCCGCCGGGCTCCGCGAGCATGCCGGCCATGATGTCCTCGTCCGGGATCAGGTAGGCGCTGCCCGGCACCGTGAAACCAACCGGCTCGTTCAATTCCATGGGGATCCGGTCACGTAATGCCGCCTGCTGCCCCTCTTCAGACTCACAAGAGCCGACTTTCCAACCCTCGAACCTAGCCTTCGCGGAAAATTCCCTTTCGTCGAAATTCGGGAGCTTTATCAAGATCTCATAGCTGGCTTCGGGGACTATTGAAGCGCAGGTGTTGAACTTGATTCCCGAGTTGGTACAGCCTGTCGCGCTGGTCCTCACGGAAGCACGGAGGCCGAGGCTCGCCTTGGCCGTGCCTCTGTAAGTACTCTGCTGATGGGTCGTTGGATCCGTGTAGACGGCGCTGGCCTCGAGATCGGCCTCAGCACCCAAGAACCCGGCAATGGAAACCAGGCCACCCACACAAATCCTGGCCTCCTCGTTACAGGGTTTTGCGACCGACAGGGACAAGGAGCCCGTGATCGACAGCTCCAGTCCCGCCATGGCGCTGCCGCTTACCTTGATTTCAGTGAGCCCACCAGCATCGCTGATATCATCGACATCGATGCCTTTGATTTCCGGCGAGACACCGATAACCGCGGTTCCGGAGACGGTAAGACTGGCGCTGCCATTGCTTGAAAAGCCATAGACTCCCTTGTCGCAGCAGAAGCAGGCCTCCACTTCGGTGCCGATCTCGATCTTCAATTCCTTGATCTTGATATACGGAGGGAGGCCCTTGTTAATGCCCGCGCGGATGTCATCCAGGAATTCTTCGGCGGAGAACTTCTTGTCGAAGGACAGGCAGGCATGGTCGAAGCAGGGGCACTGGGTGGCCGCCGGCGTGGTGAAAACGATCACCGGACCCGTGTGGCTGAAGTTCGTGCCGACATCGAGCCATTTGAAAAACGCGGGTGGGATGTAAGGCGGGCGCGGTGGATCCACACGGGGATCCCGGGGCGGCGGTGGATCCGTGGGATCCGTTGGATCGGTGGGGTCGTCCGGGTCGTCGGGATCATCCGGGTCATCAGGATCATCCCGGATGCCGCAATTTCCCTGGGCACCGCTGCCGGGGATGGGGATGTATTTGGGGATGGGTATGCCGCAGATGTAGGTAAAGGCGAGCTGCCCGGTGATCCCGCAGGGCACCGGTTCGATCGACTTCGAATGAATGCCGCCCCGGGCGCCCTGGCCGAGCTTGATGATGGAGCCGTCATCACCGAAGACACCGACGCGACGCACTTTCACAGGAACGACCATAGCGCTTTTCGCGGGGATGGTACCGATGTTGCCGACCAGGGGGGTGACCTCGTAAAACGGATGAGAATCAAAGGACAGGTTTCCCTGGTCACCGCTGATGAGGCCATGGTTCTCGATGGTGAAATTGATTACCTTCTCCTGGCCGAGTTCCTGGAGATCACCCACATCCAACACCGGGGGATCCACGGTGATCACGGGTGCCGGCACATTGGTCTCGAAGGTGCTTTCGATGGAAACCCGGTAGGAGTCCTCGATCTCGATTTCCTCCACGGTCCATGAATAGGTGACCGCTTCCATACTGATGAAGGCCTGCTGGAAGTTCTCGCGGCCGGCGTGCACGAAGACATTCCTCTGCCACCGTCCGTGGCGTGGCGTGTCCACTTCCACGCTATACCAACCTTCCAACAGATCCCTGAAAAGGGCGCTGCCATCCGCCGCCGTGGCTGTCTCGGCAATGAGGGCGGAAGAAACCGCGTCGCGAACGACGACCGTGGCACCGGCCACTTTCGGGGCGGTGGAGGTGAAGAAATAGGCCTCGTCCACCGCTTCCATCTTCAGGTCGCCCTTCAGGTCGGAAACCACGCGGAACTTGAAGGGAATGTTGTAGGATCGTGAACCCTGTTCGGCCACCACGATAGTGCCGTTGTATTCGGTGAGGGGGGTGTTGATGTCCGGGGCCAGCCTCAAAGAGATGGAGGCCGAGGCTCCGGGCTGAATGGCCTGGATACTGTCACCGGAAACGAGGCCGATCCACGGCGATTCCGGCAATAGGATGTTGATCGGTCCGGTGGCCGCGCCGCCTTGGTTTTCCAATGCCAGGCTGACCGTCTTTTCCTGTCCGCGGACGACGGAACCCTCGAAGAAGGCGGGGTCATATTTGAGCACGGGCCTGACGGGGTCGATACGCGCGTAGAGCAGCGAGCGCATCTCCACGCCCTCCGCCGTGCGTGCGGTGATGGGAAAGGCACCGGTCCCGGAAAAGCCGGGTGCCGCGGTGAGCGACAGGGTGACCGTGGTCTCCCCGCCGGCGGCGAGACGTTCAGGCAGGGAGCTTGCGACGCTGATGGAAAAACCCGGTGGCAACGGATCCACCGCCAGGGTGAGCCCCGTAAGATCACTGGCGTTCGGATTGCGGAGAATTGCTTCCGCCGTGCGGGTTTCCCCTTCTTTCATCACCAGATCCGCGGGGAGATCGAAACCAAGTGTTAGAATCCCGAAGGAGTCCTGGACAGGGGCTTCCACCGCGCCGGGATGGGAGGCACCGATCGTATAAAGCCCGCCTTCATTGAGGAGAGGAGTCCATGTTTTTGAAAAATCCCCGTTCGCCCCGGTGATCGCCTGGATGACCCGGGTGGTTCCGTTAGTGCCGATGTGGATGTTCACCGCGGAGAATGATGCCGGTCGGCCATCGTCGCGGGTGGCCCTGCCGGTGAAAAGCAGGGGCGTGTTGGCGGGAACGACGGAGGGGGCGGTGGAGACGACCGCCGAATACGCGGATTTGACCTGGAGGGACCTGGGGGTGACCGCCGTGTTGTTCGTCTCATCCAGTTCGGAAACAATGTTCCCCCCGTCGACAACGATGATCACATGATAGCTTCCCGGTTCGCGCGGGGCCAGGACGGAAACCTCACGGGTGAGAGATTCACCGGGCCGCAGCGTTCCTTCGAATGAAATCTGGCGCGCGAGGGAGTCATCCGCGCTGGGGAAAGGGTCTTTTGAAAAGAAGATTCTCTCGTTGAAGGGTGCGGTCACTTGCTGCGAGCCCTGGTTGCCGAGAAGGTAGGAGATGGAGATGTATTCTTCCGTGAGGGCGGTGGACGGGGCGTCGGGTGACGAGCAGGTCAGCTCCGGCAGATCACGGTCACTGAGGCGCAGGGTGGCCACCCCATCCGCATGGCCCGGGGAACTCGCGGTGATCCCGATGAGCCGGTCGCCATTGTCTTCCTCCGTGAAAGGCGCGGTGACGGGAAATGTGATGGAAGGCTGGCCGGCGGGAAGCGTGACCGAGGAGGGCACGGAAAGCGCGGTTCCGGCGGGGTGGGCCAGCGTGACGAGCAGGGTGCCTGCCGCAGGGCCCTTCCTGCGTAGCGTGGCCTGGACGGTCGTGCCTTCGAAGAGCACCGGACTTCCGAACTGGAGGGAGAGCGCGGGGCCGTCATTGTCGCGGATATTCAGGGAAACCTGGGATGTCTGGGCCACGGAAATGCCGCCGACCAGAACCGTTCCTTTCAAGACCGCGGTCTTTGTCCCGTCCAGAACCGCGTCGTCAACCAAGGCGATCTTGAAGACAATCTGGCTGGAGTTGGCGGGAATATCGACGTACGGAGGCACGATGGCTTCCGTGGGCTCCGTGTTCGAAAGCTGCACGCGGAGAGGCTGGTTCGTGGGAACGAGGCGTGTTAGAACCGCGGTAGCGTCACCCCCGTCCTCGGAAAAAGAGTCTCCGGATACGGCCAGCTCGATATACGGATAGTCATCATCCGCGAGGAGCAGCGTGGACGAGGTGTCGCCATAGGAAGCCGAACCCGCCGTTACCACGAGATCCACCGGCAGCTCTATCAACGTGTTCTGGCGTGTGGCCAGGGTGAACCCGGCACTGGTCGATCCCGCGCGGATGATAACCGGCGGCACCGACAGGACGCGGCTGGCCTTGTTGGTGACGATATGGAGGGTGACGTCGGAGGTAACGGCTGCCGGAATCGTGACCTGACCGGCAAGCTGTCCGCCCTCCTCAAGCGTGTTGCCCGAGAATGAAAGGGCGACCAAGGGCAGGGCACCGCTATCCACGCCCCCATAGACCAGGGAGCCACTACGGACGATCTCGCGATAGTTGGGACCGTTCCAGAAGCGCGCGGCCAGTTCGTATGCGCCATCATCAACGCGTGATGCACGCCAGATGGCGCTGGCGCCGTCCGAGAGGTCGGTATCCGTGGCGATGGTGATG